>JALGZO010000311.1 GCA_025774865.1 bacterium
GTGCCCGGGAGGCCGTGAGCGAGACCGATCTGCCCGAAGCGAGACGGGCGCTCGAGCGTGCCGTCCAGATTCAACGAAGCGCCTGGGAGGCGTATCGCGGGCGTCACTTCCGACGGGCGCTCTCGGCAACGAAAGAGGCGCGCCAGCTTCAGGGCCCGAGAGTATCAGTCCGACGCGAAGGTCGTCTTCGCGGACGGTCGGATGCGGGTGGCTCTCGGCAAGACCCGCGTGGCGGCCGGCCTCGCGAAGCGCGCGATCCGCGTCGTCCAGGGAGGAGCTGAGCTGTGATCCGGAGAATCGTGGCCGTCGTCGCGACCGGGTTCCTCCTCGGGTTCGGATCCGCACGGGCGGATCCGGACCCGGCGGCGACGGCCCCCGGGCAGCCTCCGGACGGTGCCTACGAGGAGCTCCTCGAATCCTTCGACGAAGTCGTCGAGGTGGCGCGCGAGAACGCCCCCGACGAGCTGGCTCTCGTGGAGGCCGAGGAGATCGCGGTGATCGCCGAGGAGTTCTTCGCGGAGGGTGACTCGGAGCTGGCGCTGGAGCTTCTCGAGGAGGCGATCGCTCTTCTCGACGCACCCGAGGGTGGTTGACGGCAAATGAGAGTCCTCCCCGTCCCGGTCTTGCTCGTCGTCCTCGCGAACGGCGTGGAGGCCGGGACGGAAGTTCATCCCTGGGTGGGATTCGACTTCGAGTACTTCGGCGAGACCTACCGGATCAACGCGGACGACGACACCGTCACGACGACCAATGACTACGGCCCTACCGTCGGACTTTCCGTGTTCGATCTGTCGCGGCCGGAGCGCCGATTTCGGCTCGACGCCGACGCGCGGCTCGGCAACGACACGCGGCGTTTCCGCCTCGATTTCGACGCGAAGCTCCAGGGCGCGCGGCAGGGATTCGAGATCCAGCACCAGGGCATGTACCGCACCTTCGACGAGAACAGCGAGCACCTGTCCAGCGATTACCTTCAGGAGTATCTCCGGGCCACCTACGAGCGGCACTTCGGGCGCGCGCGACTGCGCGTGCGTGATCGGTTTTCCCTCACGTGGTACCGGGATCCGAGCGAGTACAACCTCACGTCGTGGACTCATGAACCCGGCGCGGATCTCCGCCTTCGCGTCGCCGATCTGAGTGACGTTCGATTCGGATACCGGGTCGGCCGACGCTCCGTCCCGGACTCGACCTCGCTGAATTACTGGCGTCACACGGCGGAGGTCGGAGTGGGGATCCTGGTCGGCTGGACGACCTCCCTCGACGTGGTCAGCCAGCTCGATCGCCGGATCTACGAGCCGGGGAGCGCGCGCGAAAGCTCCTGGGAAAACCGCGCGGACGCGGCCCTCTCGTTCGACGCGGGGGATCGGACCACGATGCGGCTCCTCCACGAGAACGAGATCGTCCGGTTCGACCGACCCGACGAGCTCTACTACGACTTCGACTGGTTTCGGACCGGCTTCCAGGTGGAGGTCCACCAGTCCCGAAGCGTCGATCTCTCGCTGATGCCGCTCTATGCGTTTCTGTCCAGCGGATCCGCTACGGCCGAAGAGTACTCCGAGACCGGAATCGAGTTCGGGCTCGACTGGCGTGCCGGGAGCGCCACCTGGATTCACGTCTCCGACGAGATCGGCCGGCGAGAATACGAGTCCGCTCAGCTGGCGGAGGTGGATCTGAGCGGGCAGGACTTTCTGACCGCGCTTTATTCCGACTACATCTACAATCGCGTCACCATCCTGGTTACCTCCGAGATCCGGCGCGGCGTCGCCGCCAACCTCTTCGTGAACTGGGAGCCGGAGAACCACCGCGTGTCGAGCCACGACACGGACACCCGCATCGTCTCCGGTGGCATCCAGTACAGGTTCTAGCTCCGAACCACCGCTTGACGGCGCCGGCCGCCGGTATTTTCCTTTCGTGTCCATCCCGCCGGAGGTACCGATGGTCCACAGGCGCCGGGTCACCGTCGCGATCGCGCTCGCGTTTCTCGCCACGGCCGGATGTGCCGCGCTGAGCCAGATCAATCTCGTCTCGGAGCAGGACGAGCTCGCCATGGGCGCTCAGTTCGCGACCGAGCTCGAGGGGGAGCTCGAGTTCATCGAGGATCCCTTCGTCGTCGCGTACGTCGACAGCCTCGGGCAGGAGCTGGCCCGCGTCTCCAAGCGCAACCACATTCCGTACACCTTCCACGTCGTCGACACGGACGACGTCAATGCGTTCGCGGTCCCCGGCGGATACCTCTACGTGAACCGTGGCCTCATCGAGGCCGCCGACACCGAGGCGGAGCTCGCCGGCGTCCTCGGTCACGAGATCGGACACGTCGTCGGGAAGCACAGCGCGCGTCAGCTGTCGCAGCAGTACGGGCTCCAGGTTCTCGCCGGTCTCGCCCTGGGAGACGATCCCAACATGGTCGCGGAACTCACGGCCAGCATCGTCGCGACCGGCACGATCATGAAGTACAGCCGAGACATGGAGAGCGAGGCGGACGCGCACGGAGTCCAGGAGCTCTACGACGTCGGGCTCGATCCGCGGGGTCTCGCCACGTTCTTCGACAAGCTGGAAGCGATGCGGGGCGAAGGCGGGGGAAGCTCTCTCGAGATGTTCTTCTCGACGCACCCGGATCCCGGGGCCCGGGCGGCGGACGTGCGCGCGCGGGCCGCCCGGCTACCTCCGAAGGATCTGAGGAGCGACTCGCCGCGGTTCCACGAGGTCCAGGATCGCGTGAGGGCGGGTCAGGGCGGATAACGAAAGGCCCTCCAGCCGAAACCGAAGGGCCGGCGAGGGAACGCTCGAAGCGGGCGCGCCGGGACGGCCGCCGCGCCCGCGCCGCTCACTCGACGTTCTTCAACTCGTCCAGCTCCTTCCGTAGCGACTCGATCTCCGCGCGAAGCTCGTCGATCGCTTCCTTCATCGCTCCCTTCACTTCGTCGTCTCCCATGATCTCGACCACGTGCCGCCGCAGGCCGTTGGCGTGTCGATCCCAGTCGAAATCGAAATGAGGAGGCAGACCCATCCCGAGGTGCCCGAAGCCGAGCGGGGACTCCCGCACCTCGATCGTCGCCTTTCCCTTCTTCTGTTTCTTGTCGCGGATCCAGACGACCTCGACCTCGGACTCCTCTTCGAAATCGCGGATCACCGCTCGGAGCTCCTCCGGGTTCGTCACGTCGGTGCCGCCCACCGCGACGATCACGTCGCCGGCCTTCAGTCCGAGCTTGGCGGCGGGACTTTCCTCGACGACCTCGGCGACGAGCGCGCCGCCGTTCTCGGCCCCGAAGAACTCGCCCAAACCTCCGCTGAGTGGTTGCGTCATCACGCCGAGGTAGCCGCGGTTGCCTCCCAGCCGGAGCTCGTGAGGTCCGCGGAAGCCGGGCTGTCGGCTCGGCCTCTCAGCGAGCTTCGCGCGCACCGTCGCACTCTTGCCATCGCGCAGGTACTCGATCTCGACCTCGTCGTTCACGCCGTGCTTCCCGACCGCGCGGCGGAGCGTCGAGGGCGTATCGACCTTCTCGCCGTCAAGGGCGACCACGATGTCGCCTGACTTGAGCCCCGCATCCTCCGCGGGACTACCGTCCATCACCTGGCCGACGAGGACGCCGGAGTCTTCCTGCATGTTCAACGCTTCCGCGAGCCCGCCCTCCAGACGCTGAAGCGAGACGCCGAGATAGGCGCCGTCCGGACTCGCCAACCCGACCACGGGCGTGGCCGCGAGCAGGGCCACGACCAAGATCGCGGCGGGTTTCCGGGAATTCATCACGTGTCTCTCCCGTGCTGCAGGGGTTGCGGTGTGCTTCCGGTCACGCCCCCAGAAACCCGGATCTGGCCGCAAAGTTTCCATCCGGTTGCGGTGGAGCCGAGAGCGGCCTAGATTCGGCGAATGCTGTCGGCTCTCGCGCCCGTCGCGACTCTCGTCCTTGCCTGCACGGGCCCGTACTGCGCTCCGGACACCGACTTCGAGCGACCGACCCTCGGCGCCATGGGAACGGCCGGGGCGCCCGCGCTCGCCGTCGCGCCCGACGGTGCCGCACTCCTGCTGTGGGAGAGCCGGGTCGGGGGCGAGTCGGACATCCTGTTCAGTCGCCGCGAGTCCGGCCCGGATGGACGTTGGCTCGCGGAACCGATCCGCCTGGACACCGACCCGCCAGGGACGTCGCGGTCGATCGAGCCGCGTCTGGCCACCGGCCCCGAAGGTCGGATCTATGCCGCCTGGCAGGACGGGCGCAACGGCAAGGACGACATCCTGTTTTCGAGCTCGATCGACGGAGGACTCGGCTGGTCGAAGGAGATTCGCCTCGGTGCCACCGCGGCCGGCGTCTCGTCGGCGTCGATGGCGGCGCTGGCCGCTGGCGCGGGCGGCCACGTGTTCGTGACATGGGAGGACACGCGCGACGGTGAGCGAGACGTCTATCTCGCACGTTCTCTGGACTTCGGATCGACCTGGGATGAGCGTCGCATCAACTCCGGCGAACCGGGGGCGAGCGCCTCGTACCACCCTCAGATCGTCGCGGCCGACGACGGGACACTCCTCGTGGTCTGGTGGGACGAGCGCCACGGTCTCTCCGATCTGTACGTGCGCTGGAGCGGGGATTTCGGCGCGACCTGGAGTCCCGAGGTGCGACTCGATTCCGGCGAGCCCGGTGCCGTGCCGAGCCGCGACGCGAGGGTCGCGGTCTCCGGCGACCGCGTCGTCATCGCGTGGCAGGAGGCCCCCGACGACCCGTTCGCGACACTCGTATCGAGGACGTCGGAGGATCGCGGGGCGAGCTGGGGAGAGATCCGGGAGATCGGCCGGGGGCGGCATCCGTTCCCCGTCGTGATCGGGGATCATTCGCCGTGCTTCGCCTGGCTCGTGGCGCAGCGGGCCGGACCGGCGGAGAAGACGTCGATCGGAGGGCGCATTCGCGAGATGCCGCAACCCGTGCGCCTTCAAGCCATGCACGCCAGCGCGGAGGGCCCCGGACGGGAAGTGCAGGTGTTGTCATCGCTGACCGGTCCGGCGTCGCTGTGGCTGGGAGCTGCGCCCGACCGGATCTGGGCGGTCCGGACGGGAACGCTCGTGGGGCGGGCGGCGCTCGAAGTGTTCGAGAACCCGGGAGACCAGCGCTGGAGCTCGGCTATCCAGCTCACGTTCGGGCTCGATCTCGTCACGACGGACGTGGAGATCACGGCGCACTCGCTCCGGGGGGCGGTGAGCGCCGATGGGGTCGTGCATATCGCGTGGGTGGCCGACTACGATGGCGTCGGCGATCTCGGCTACTTCCGCCTGCAGCCGAGCGAAGACCGCTGACGCTCGTACGATGACATCTGGCCCACTCCCGCACATCTTCGCGTCGAGATCTAGCACCCGCCGAAGAACAGGCCCCCCAGCGCGCAGCAGACGGCGCCGGCCAGGAACAGGATCCCCAGACCGCCGGCCAGCAAGAGCAACGGCACGCCGAGTCCCAAGAGGAGCGGCAGCCCGATTACGAGCAGCGGGAGGAAGATCAGGGCCAGTATCAGCCCGCCCAGAATCTGGAACGGCAAGAGCACGAGGTGGAAAGCCGCGCCGATCAAGAAGAAGACGATCTTGAAGGGCAGCAGTAGGACCGCGATCAGAAAACGGGCGATCCCCGCAAACACCGCGAGAGCGAGGAGCACACCCGCCAAAATCAAGAGCTCGAGCATCTCGGCGACCTCCGTCGCGAACCGGATCCAACCCATGATACGGAATCCGGGGGTTCTGGGTTGCGCCCGGGTCACCCGGGATTCTAGCGCCGCCCCGTACGCCAAGTCCCGGATTTTCCAGCAGTTCCGCGTGGAGCCGATCCCCCTTTGGTCTCGCCCCTGGTCCGGGTCCGGGCTACATTGAGTCGACGGCGAAGAGGGGGCATCGTCTCAAGGGAGCGGCGATGACGAGGTTCCAGGCCAGCCGGGAAGCGATCAGCTGCGAGATCCGCGAAGGCGTGGCCCTCGTCACCCTGAACCGCCCCGAGGCGATGAACGCGATCACGCCGGACCTCGCGCGCGGCCTCGCAGAGATCCTCACCGAGCTTCCCGACGATGGCAGCGTGCGTGCGATCCTCGTCAGCGGGACGGGTCGTGCGTTTTGTTCCGGCGGCGACATCCGCGCGATGTCGGCGGCGCTGGAAGAGGATCCGAAGGCGTTTTTCTTCGAGTTCACCGGGGACCTGCATCGCATTGCGCTCGCGCTCCTACGGGCGGAGGTGCCGACGGTCGCCGCCGTCAACGGCGTCGCGGCCGGCTTCGGCTTCGGGCTCGCGCTGTCCTGCGATCTGGTGATCGCTTCGGAGCGCGCGACGTTCTCGATGGCCCATGGACAGGTGGCGCAGATCCCCGACGGGGGCGGCTGGTATCTGCTGCCGCGCGTGGTCGGACGCAAGCGCGCGCTCGATCTCTACCTGACCCGGCGCGTGCTGGACGCGAAGATGGCGGAGGACTGGGGAATCATCACGGAGATCCTGCCCGTCGCGAACTTCCGCGAGGTAGCATTCGGGTTCGCGCGCGAGATCGCCCAGGGCCCGACGCTCGCTTACCGCCATGCGAAGCATCGGCTCGGCGAAGGGTGGCATCAGCCGCTGGAGGAGTACCTCACCGAACAGCAACGCGTCATCGCCGAGCTCGGAGGGACCCGGGACTTCGGAGAGGGTGTGCGCGCGTTCCTCGATCGGCGAGCGCCCGAGTTCTGCGGCGAATAGGGCGGCGCCGCGTCAGGCATCGTCGAGCGCCCGGCCGAGTCGGGCGAGCGCTTCGTGCAGGCGGTCCTCCTCGATTCCCCAGCTGATTCGGATCCACCCCGGCATCTCGAAGAACTCGCCCTCGGCGACCGCGACGCTCTCACGTTCGAAGAGATTCGCCGCGAAGCGGCGGGTGTCGGACACGCGCTCGAGCTCGAGAAACCCGGAAAGCCCACCGTCGGGGCGCGTCCAGCTGACGTCGCCCCGACCTCCCATCCAGGTCTCGACGATCGAGAGCCCCCGCGCGGCGATCTCGCGCGAACGCGCCAGCACGGAGCCGCGATGTCTCAGTACGCGGAGAGCCGCCGCCTGCGACCAGCTCGCGCCGTTGACTGCGAGGTAAAACGAGAGCTCCTTCATGGGCGCGATCACATCGGGCGCGCCCACGATCCAGCCGACGCGCAGTCCCCCGAAACCGTGCACTTTCGTGAGGCTCGTCGTCGTGACGAAGCGAGGTGAGATACGGTGGGCCGGAGTCGCGCCCGCGACGAATTCGAGATACACCTCGTCAAAGAGGACGTGGAAGTCGAAGAGCTCCGCGAGCTCGGCGAGCTCGTCGAGGAACCCGGCCGGGACGTCGACGCCGGACGGATTGTGCAGCCGCGTGAGCACGACGGCCTTCACGGGATCACCGGGCTGCTTCGCGAGCTCCCGGATTTCGCTCGGGGACGGCTGCCAGCGCGCGTCCGGCCGACGCGCGAACCCGTTCACGGCGGCCCCGTGGAAGCGGGGGATCTCCTCCAGAGACGGATACGACGGACGCTCCACGAGAACGCGGTCTCCGGGACCGGCCAGGGCCGCGAGCGCCGTGTAGTTCGCGAGGCTGGCCCCGCCGGAGACGAGAACGCACTCGGCGTCCACGCCGTGCGCCGCCGCGATCGCATCCTTGAGAGCGGGGTCGCCCCAGAAGTCTCCACCCGAGGAGAACGGGTCGCCCCCCTCGGCGCCATCTCCCCGCACGAGGCGCGCGAGCTCGCTTTCGGGGGGCACCATGACGCCGCTCGACCCGAGCGAATAAGTCGCTCGCTCGGAACGTTCCTTCGCCCAGTGCATCATGTCGAACCGTCGAGGGAAACGCATGCGGACAGACTAAGGCAATCCGGAGCGCGACGCGCCATCACAGATCGCAGGAGATTGACCCTTCTCACCCGGCTCGCGTCGAGGCATATTTCCGGAAAGGAGGAGCCGCATGAAGGTCACCATCGAATTCTGCAAGGTTTGAAACTACGATCCCATCTCCGCCAGTCTGGCGGAGGCGATCGAGAAGGAATTCGGCGCCGACGTGACGCAGATCGCCGGCGACGGAGGAATCTTCGACGTCAAGGTCGACGGCGCACTGGTCTACTCGAAGCACGAGACCGGCCGACACATTCGTGACAATCAGGAAGTACTCGACTTGATTCGCGAGCTTCAAGAGACCTGACGCGGTCCGTCGCGGTCGTCTTCCGCGAAGTCACTGCCCGACGGTGAAGCCGAAGCGGTAGGTCCAGGCGTCGTGACCGCGGTCGAGCCGGCGGGTGATGTCGAGGCGGAGTTGACCGCCTCCGCCGGGCACTCCCAGGAGGTTCTGGCGGATCTCGATCCCGGTGGAGAAGCGATACTGCACATCGGCGAAGTGGACCGGAGTGCCGTCTCGCTCCTGGCCCTGGAAGATGGCGGCCGCATCGAAGAACGGCCCCGGCTGCAGGTGCAGACGGCCGACGAACGGGACCCACTTCAGCAGATCGGTGCCGAGCTTGTAGTCGAGTCGAGCGTGAGCGAACTGCCGCGCCGGGATCTCGTTCACGTCGTAGCCGCGGAGCGTCTCGAACCCACCGAGCAGGTGGAGCCCTTGCCAGGGCACGTCGCCGGTCGCGGCGCCGCCCATGAGCCTCGCCGTCAACAGGTCGCCGAGCCACAGTAGCTTTCGCCCGACGATCTCGGCCCGCCACGACTCGTAGTCGAAGTCGCCGCCCAGGGCCCGTCCCGACACCCGACCGGACGCACTTGCCGCGAAGGATCCCCGGTCCTCGTCCCCAAACGCGAACTTCAGTTTCGCGATGCGGCTCTCGCCGGGGTCGATCGGCGGATTGGGCCGGAAGGAGCCCGACGCCAGCGAAAAGTCCGTCGCATTGGACAGCGACTCGAGATCTTCCGCACGGAAACCGAGCCCGATTCCGACGCGGCCGGGGGTCACGCCGAGCGTCGCGGACAGGCCTTCCGCGAGGAAGTAATCGTCCCAGTCCTCCCCGAGCAGAAGCGCGTTCAGACTGTTTCCGGCGATGCCTCCCGATCCGTACGAGTACACGTCGCGGGCGTGCGCGACCTCGAGCGTGGGGTCGACGGGGCCGGGCGAGAACCGCACGCGCAATCCGCCGCGCCATGTGACTTCCTCGCTCGCCCACCCGTACCCGACCTGACCGAACGCACGGAGCGGGAACGGCGTCGGCACGGAGAGCTCCGCCCCCGGAATCACGTTCACGCCCTCGACCCGGTTGTACCGGAACCCGGCGAGCTCGGTGTCGAGCCGCCACCGCCGCTCGTATTCGACGTACCCGTTCGCGGGCTCAGGCATCTCGCCGGTCGCTTCCCAGGCGCGGACGAGGCTGTCGACTTCCGCGTCGGAGATCGACAGTGCCTGGAGCCGGAACGCCTCGTCGGTGCGGTCAGCGAGGTCGTCGAGGTAATTCGACAGGGAGCTGTCCGCCGTTGCGGCCGGCGGGCGCGGGGTGGAGTCGGCGGGGGCCGGTGCCTGGGCAGACGTCACCGTCGGCACCAACGCGATCGCAGTGATGAGCGATCTCACCGTTCCGTGACCTCCACCACCGGTGTCGTCTCCCAACCTTCGTTCAGCTTGTGGTCGCGGAAGTGGACCATGAACTCGACCGTGTCCGGGATGTCGTCGTCGAACACGCGCAACCATCCCAT
>JALGZO010000312.1 GCA_025774865.1 bacterium
CACCTCGATGCCGTTCGACAACGTCACGTGGGTGACGCCCACCTCGGGGATCTCTCGACGCGCGACGACCGAACCCGGCGGGAGCGCGCTCGTGAGCAGCGCGCCGCCGGCGAGATCGTCGACGTACGGCCCCGGACCTCGAGCCGCGGCTCCGCGCAGAATCGCCAAGAGCGTCTCCTCACCGACGAGATCGTCGCCGGTGGGTCGTGACGCTTCCACGACGACGCCGCTGCTGCCCGCGAGCTTCTGGAACGTCTGATGGCACTCGGCAGCGGTCACGCCTGGAAGAAAGTCGCGCCACAGCTCGACCTCGACGTCGATGCCGGGAATGGGCTCGCCCCTCAGCACATGTCGGACGTACTCACCCACGTAAGCACCGCTCGCGGTCTTCTCGCGCTCGGCCCATGTGGCTTCGATACCGGCGAGCATCGAGCGACGCATCCTCTCGACCTCGGTCTCCAGGAAGCCGTGGATCTCGACGCGCCGAACCTCTTCGAGCAGGGCTTCGAGCCCTCGAGCTTCTTCGCCGCCCGCGACGCGCGCCGAGAAGCTCGTGAGCTCGACCGTTCGGCCGAATCGCTGCCGGCCGGCGCCTGCACTCAGAAACGGCGGGTCGTCCGCCCGCGCCACCTCGGCCAGCCTCTGGTTGAACATGCGTAACGCCATCCGCCGTACGAGCGACTCACGATACTCGGCGCGCGTCCGGGCCTCCCCTATCCACGGGCGTTTCGTGCTCCACCCCACGCTCGTTCCGCGGAGCTCCGGATCGTCGGCCAGGGCGAACAGGGTGTCCGGGTGGGCCGGCACTTCCCAGTCGACCCGTTCGCGCAGGTCGTCGTCCGCTGGAATCGCTCCGAATGTCTCACGGATCCAGGTCTCGACCTCGGCGGAGTCGAAATCCCCCACGGCCAGGATCGCCATGCGCTCCGGCTGGTACCAGTGCCGGTAGTAGCGTCGAATCGCGTCCGGGTCGGCGCTGCGAATGATCTCCGGCAAGCCGATGGGAAGGCGTTCCGCGTAGCGCGATCCCTCGAGCACGATCGGGAGCTGCTGGTCGCGCACCCGCCGGGCCGCGCCGAGACCGCCCCGCCACTCGTCGAGCACGACCCCCCGCTCCTTCTCGATCTCCTCGTCGGAAAGCGTCGCCTTCCACGCGAACTCGCCGAGGATTCGGAGCCCTTCCTGCAGCAACCCCTCGCGGTCGGTGGGAATGTGCTGCATGTAGACCGTCTCATCGAACGACGTATAGGCGTTCAGGTCGGCACCGAATCGCGCACCGATCGACTCGAGATACTCGACGATCTCGTTCCCTTCGTAGCTCTCCGTACCGTTGAACAACATGTGCTCGACGAAGTGCGCGAGGCCGCGTTGATCGTCGTCCTCGTCCACGCTACCGGCGCCCACGACGAGCCGCAGCTCCGCGCGCGCCTCGGGTTTCCCATTCTCGCGGATCAGGAACGTCATTCCATTGTCGAGGGTGCCCTTGACGACGGCGGGATCCAGGGGGAGCAGATCGTCGGGGCTCGCCGCCAGCGCCGGCGTGCCGGCCAGCAGTCCGATGACGAGGGCGCACACCAGGAGATTCATGACCTCACCAACCCGTCTCCCCCGAGCGGGTTCCGTCCGTGAGGTCTCGCGGCCGACGACGAGATCAGAGATACCCGAGCCCCCTGAGTTTCTTCTCCAGGTCCTTTTCTTCTTCGGCCGAGATGCCACCACGGCCTCCCGGGCGCCGGTCGACGTCCTCGTACGTGGCGTGGTCTCCCACCCCCGCCGCGAAGAGGTCCGGGCGGAACCGGCCATCCATGTATTTCGGAACGGGGCAACCCAAGGCGTGCAGTACGTTCGGAGCCACGTCGAAGATCTCGAGACCTTCCACGTCGTCGCCCCGAGCGAAGGCGGGGCCGGCCCCGATGTAGAGACCGTTGCGGCGGTGGGTGCCGTCGCCCCACTCGTTGTCCACCATGAAGCTCTCGACGTCGTAGTCCTGGAAGTAGGCGTCGTACGGGCGGTCCAGGAACTCGACGAACACGTCCGGGATGGCCTCCAGGTTGCGCCCCTCGAACAGTTCCTCACGGCGCTTCACGATCGGCAGGAGCCGCTCTCCCGTGTGGGGATCCTCGAGCGCTTCCAGGCGCCGCATCAGATCCGCCACGACGTCCTCGTATTCCGCCCCGGGCGACACGGTCCCGAACATCTCTCTGCCCTCGAGATTCACGAAGAACCCGTTGACCGGGTAGTAGTAGGCCTTCGTCTGCGACCAATCGACCCCGCCGACGAACGGGTTCAGCTTCTGCACCTGCCGGTCGAGAACCCGGTCGAGACCGATCGAGCGCCCAAGGTCCACCAACGTGGCGCGCTTGATAGGGGCCGCCCCCCGGGCGCTTCAGGGTCAGCAGGCCTTCGTCCGCGAGCCACTTGTTGAAATAGACCGACCGGTGAAGCGGACCGAAGCCGTGATCGGACACGACGATCACGTTCGCGTCCTCTCCCGCCGCCGACACGAGGTCACCGATGCGGTCGTCGAGGCCGACGAAATAGTCTCGCACCGCCGCGGTCAGCGAGTCACTCCGCACCGCCTTGTCATCGTCGATGCGCATGACGTGCTCGTGGAGGCAGTGCTGCAGGCGATCGGTGCCGGTGAAGACGACCATGAAGAAGTCCCACGGCTTCGACTCCATGAGCTTCA
>JALGZO010000313.1 GCA_025774865.1 bacterium
GGGCCGGGCGAATTCTGCTCCTGCTCGGCGAGGTGTGGACCGCACAGGCGGCGCTGGAAACGGCGATCGCGATCGATTCACGCCGCCTGAAGAAGGCCGAGGGCGGACCCGACGAATGGGAGATCCGCTGGTCGCTCGCGAAGTCGCATCACGCAATCGGTCACCACGACGCCGCCGTCGAAGAGATCGCAAGAGCGAGGGAGCTCGCACCCGACGAGCTGACCCGCGAGGAGATCAGCCGCTGGCTCTCGTGGGAAGAGCGTCGCGCTTGGCTCGTCGAGGTCGACGAGGCGGAGCGCGATCGGATCGTCATGACCGTCGCTGTGGAAGTGTGACGACCGGCTACAGGATGTAGAGCTCGCTGATCTTCCGGCAATGGTACCCGTCGACGGCGATCGTGATCGCCACCGGCAGCAGCACCGGGCGGCGGAACAACGTCCAGAAGATCAACCCCCAGTAGTGGCCCCGACCCCGACTCCGGATCCCCAGCTCGTAGAATGCCCGGATCCCTGCGAGCGCGTTCTCGAAGGAGAGCGGAGTCCTCGTCCGGGGACGGTACTCCCGCAAGAACGTTCTCGCCCGACGGTAGAAGTGCTCCGGGGCGTAGATGTGCGCGAGGATGCTCCTGTATCCCTCACGAAGAGTATCGACGTCCATCTTCGGGATGAAGTTCGTCGTGCCCTCGTTGTCGCCCTTGAACTCACCGAGCAGACGTTCTTCGCGCTTCAGTCGCTCGTAGAGCTTCGTTCCGTACGGCGCCTGCAGGATACCGACCATGGCGGTCACGATTCCGCTGCGCTGGATGAACTCGATCTGTCGCCGGAAGATCGACGGTTCGTCGTTGTCGAATCCCACGATGAACCCGGCCTGCACCTGCATCCCGGCGCGTTGGATCTTCTTGACGTCTTCGACGAGATCCCGACGCGTGTTCTGCTTCTTGCTGCACTCGACCAAGCTCTCCTCGGCGGGGGTCTCGATCCCGACGAAGACGGTGTCGAAACCGGCTTCGACCATCGACGCCATGAGCACCGGATCATCGGCGAGGTTGATCGTGGCCTCCGTGTAGAACGCGGCGGAACCGTGGCGTTTGCGCCACTCGATCAGCGTGGGGAGGAGGTCTTCGCGCAGCCGACGCTTGTTCCCGATGAGATTGTCGTCCACGAAGAAGATCCGCCCGCGCCAGCCGTGATCTCGGAGAGCGGCGAGCTCGGCCGTGATCTGTGCGGACGTCTTGGTGCGGGGGCGATGGCCGAACAGCACCGTGACGTCGCAGAACTCGCAATCATAAGGACAACCCCGGGAGTACTGGATGCTCATGGACGCGTAGCGGCTCAGATCGACGAGCTCCCACAGAGGGATGGGCGTCTCGGTGACTTCGGGGTACTTCTCGGCGCGGTAGATCGGCTGCGGGCAACCGCGCTCCAGATCCGAGAGGAACACCGGCAACGTCTCTTCGGCCTCGTCCAGAACGAAGTGGTCGACGTCCGGGAAGTGTTCGTGTTCGCTGGAGAAGAGAGGGCCACCCGCGACGATCTTCAATCCAGCGTCGCGGCAGCGCTTGATCACGCGCGCGGCTGACTCGCGCTGCAC
This sequence comes from bacterium, assembly GCA_025774865.1. Lineage (GTDB taxonomy): Bacteria > ARS69 > ARS69 > ARS69 > ARS69 > JALGZO01. Next base: position 1,591 of record JALGZO010000313.1, read on the forward strand.
CGTCATGCAGCCGATCATCGCGATGTCGGCCCACTCGAGGTCCTCGCCCTTGAGGTTCTGGGCGTTGAGATCGACCAGGCGCTTGTTCCACTCCTCGGGAAGCATCGCGGCGACGGTCAGCAGTCCGAGCGGGGGAAGCGAGGCCTTCTTGCGAATGAACTTGATCGCGTGCTTGAAGCTCCAGAAGGTGTCCGGAAACTCGGGACTCACCAGCAGGACGTTCACGATCACCTCCCAGCTCGAGTCGGACTCGAAGTTGACCAGATTGCCGTCCGCATGTCGAGGTCGGCCGGAGCCGGGCGGCTCGAGGCCTATCGAGGCGGTTCCCACAGCCGCGCGGCCGGGCTCGTGGCGATTCCGACGGTCCAGCGCGTCGCCCGCAGCGTGTTGCGCCCGCCGACGGTGGTGCGCGCCTCCGCTTCGAGGGCCACGGCGCCGCCGACGCGGAACGAGAGAGTCCCGGCGAGATCGAAGAAAGCCGGGTCGAAGTCGGCCGGGTCCACCACGGGATCGTTGTTCTCCCGTGGTTTTCCGAGAGGGAGGCCGCCTCGGCCTTCGCCCCGAAAGGCGAGCGGGCCGGCGACGTCGAATCCCATCCCCAGCGCCCCCCCGATCTGGTCCCGGAAGTCGCCCCCCCGGAACTTGATCCAGGCCTCGCCGTTGATCCACGACTTGATGGAGGCGTCGCCGATCTGAGCGTCGAGCGTCAGCTCGGTCACGTCGGAGCCGAGCGCCGGGTAGTCGGTGGTGTCGTAACCGGTGGGGAAAGTAAT
>JALGZO010000314.1 GCA_025774865.1 bacterium
TCCGCCACGAACCAGACGGCCTCGTTGCAGCAGTAGAACTTCCCGTCGATCCGGAGCACGGAGTAGCTCGTGTTCACGGCGTACGCCATGTCCGTGCCCTCGATCTCCTTGAACTCGGGATCGCCGTCGTACTCGACCTCGAGCTTCGCGTCCGCGCGGTTGACCGCGGCCGTCTGCGGTACCTGGGCGTCGAGAGCCGCCTCGACGGCCGCGTCCGTGTTCGGCACGTGCACGAGGACGCCGGCCTTGGGCGAGTCCTCCGGGATTGAGGCAAACGCGGCCGGGAGATCGTCGCCCGCCACGAAGGTCCAGGGCCCGTCGAGCGAGGCGGCGGAATACCAGCGTCCGGCGGCCGGCAGGAAGTACTTCTGGGTTTCGACCTCGAGGAACACGTCGCTGTCCGTGTTGCTCATATAAAGGAGGTCGTTGCCGGGCAAGGGCGTAAAGGTCGCCTCGCCGTCCATCACGATGAGCTCCGTCGGCTCGGTCGCGACGATCACCTCGGGCGGCGGGACGTCCTCCAGCTCTTCGGTCTCGGCGGCTTCGGGCGGCGCCTCGTCGGCGGGCGCTTCTTCCTCGGCCTTGTCGACCAGCGCCTGCACTTCCTTGGGGAGCTTCTCGGTCGGGGTCCACTTCCCTTCGAAGTCCGTTGCCATCAGGTAGTGCTCGTCCACGCTCAGGTAATACGCCTTCGTTCCCGGATCGAAGATGATCGCCTGCGGAGAGTTCACGACGAACATGAGCTTCGTACCTTCGATCTCACGGAGCTCCGGGGGACCTTCGATCGTGATGAGGGTGGCCAGGTGATCCACGAACAGGATCGCGGGCGGATCGGTGGCGAGGTTCTCCGCGGTGGCGCGCAGGCCCTCGGCCGTTTCCAGGCTCGCAAGCACCGCATCGAGCGGCATGGACATCTCCCAGCTCGTCATCTCCTTCGCGAGCCACTCGGAGAGCTTCCGCTCCTGATCGGGGGTGGCATCGGGAAAGCGCACTCTCGGAACGTCGACCGTGTCCACGTGCATCATCCGCTCTTCGCGATCGACCTCGACCGTCGCTTCGAACCACGCGGCGCCGAAGATCGGCTCCTTGCCCTTGGGAGTGACGGAGACCGCGGAACGGGCCGTGAGCACGTTGTTCTCGAACGTGTCCGGCTGGGGCTGGTAGACGATCACCTTGCCTTTCTCGGTCTCGATCTCGCGCGGCCAGGAGTCGCCTTCGCCGGCGCGGGCCGACGTGGTGAGGAGAAAGGTCAGGAGAACGGCCGCCGCGAGGTGGCGGAGGGCGGCGGGAAGGGCGTTGGCGCGCAAAGAGCACCTCACTCGGCGTGGGTCGACCCCGGCTGACGCAGGGTTCGAACGGAATCGCATCAGGGGTGGCCGCATATTCTCCCACGATTCGGCGCGGCGGGGAAGCCGGCTTGATCCACCGGGGACGCGTGGTGATCGAGGTCTATGACGTGGCCGGGCGGCGGGTGCGGACCTTGCTCGACGAGGTGCGCGGGGCAGCTTCCTGAGCGAGAGTCGGTGACTGGCAACTACCGGGCCGATCAGTGGTACCGGTGGTTCGCCCTGGATCAGTTCTCGGATCTGCCCGACGACCTCGTGATCGCCTCCACCGAGGTAGGCCTTCCGGCCGCCATAAACCCGGGCAAGCAGATCGTCGACATGGTCGGCCTCAATGACCGGGCGTTCTCGTTCCTCGGCCTCTCGAGCGGTACCGCTCCTCCAACCAACTCTCGTTCAACACAGGCAAGCCTGACTCTACCGAATTCAGCCACGGATGGGTGGTGGTCCGCAGATTCGGCTTGAAGATCGCCGCAGCAAAGCAGTTTGACTGCTGAGGCGCCAATAACTCGATCAGCTTCAGAATCGGAAGCGCCCCGATGGCCGCCGTGACGTAGACAGGGTTCCTCCGACCCCGCAGTTGGGGCCAGGGGATTCTCATCATGTGAAACCATCGAAACTCGTGAGGGCCATACGGCGCGTTGCACGCGATAGTCTTCTCGATTTCCTGCCGCGTCCACCGGTAGACGTAGTTTGGAATATCGGTGTTTCGCACCCCTCCGTATTGCATACCGTTGTAGTACACGGCCGCGTGTTCATATTCCTGGCCGAGTCCAAATGCCCGCCCGGCTCGGGTCACCAGATTGTCGTACGGCTCGAACAACAACACGCCCTTGCGCGCGACGCGGTACATCTGAAGGAGCGCGCGGTGAGGAGATTGACAATGGTGCAGGCCATTGTGCTCAATACACCAATCGAAGGAACCGCTCTCGAACGCCAGCTGCTCGGCATCCTGATAGCACCATTCGAACGGAAGATACTCGGGACCTACCATCCGTTCATCGACGTTCGAGATCGTC
>JALGZO010000315.1 GCA_025774865.1 bacterium
CGAGTCCGCGGTACGGGCGAATCTCCGGGTACTTCGCGGCGAGCTCCGGGTGCATGACCCGGGCGCGATAGATCGTGAATCGCTCCCAGGTACCGTCGGGCATCGGGAGGCCGATCTCGACCGTTGAAGCGACCGTCCACTCACGGGGAGCGCCGGCGAGGGACGCTACGCCGTCGCGTTTCTACGCGATCTGATCCTGGGACCCGACGAGCTGGGCGTTCCCGCGTGCGAAGTGCAGGCGGATCCCGGCGTCGTCGAGGAGCACAACCGGCTCGTGGACGGCTTTCTCCGGGGCGGAGGGATCTCCCACGGCGACATGCTCTACACGTACCGACTGGCGTTCGCAGTCACCGGGGAGTGGACCGCCCAGGCCGGCGGCACTGTGTCGGCGGGCCTGGCCCGGATCGTGGAGACGGTGAACCGCATCAACGAGATCATGGGGCAAGACTGGTCGGTGGCGCTGGAGCTCGTCCCGAACAACGACCTTCTCGTCTACACGAACGGCGCAACGGATCCGTACTCCAACGGCAACCTGGGCGCGATGATCGACCAGAACCAGAACAACGTGAATTCGGTCATCGGTAGCGCCAACTACGACATCGGACACGTCTCCGGGACCGGTGGAGAGAGCGGGCTTGCGGGCTTCCGCGTCGTCTGCAACAACGGCTCGAAGGCGCGCGGTGCCGGCCAGCACAACAGCACGGGCGGCGAGCAGTACAAGCTGGTCACGGCGCACGAAATGGGCCACCAGTTCGGCGCGAGCCACACGTTCAACTCGAGCCACTCCTCCTGCATCGGACAGCGATCGGCTGCGTCGGCGTACGAGCCGGGCGGCGGCTCCACGATCATGGCGTACGCCGGGAGGTGCGGAGACCAGCAGATCCAGCCGGACTGGGACCCGTACTATCACGCACAGACATATGCGCAGGTGGTCGCCAACATCACGGGCGGACCGGGGTCCCTCTGCCCCACCGTCACGCCGACCGGCAACACGCCCCCGGTCGCCCTGGCCGAGACCGTCGGACACTTCGTTCCGCTCGACACGCCCTGGCTGATGAACGGCAGCGCGACCGACGCCGACGGCGACAGCCTCACCTACTGCTGGGAACAGTACGATCTGGGTCCGGCCGGTCACCCGAACTCCCCCGAGGCCAACGCGCCGATCTTCCGCTCCTTCTCGCCCACGACCAACACCTTCAGGTACTTCCCGAGGATCGGGCGCATCCTGAACAACAATCACCGCATCGGCGAGATCCTCCCGACCTACGAGCGCAACGTCCGACTCCGCCTCACCGTGCGGGACGGCCTCGGGGGCGTGCACTGGGACCAGGGCTTCGTCGGCGTCGACGGCACCGCCGGACCGTTCCAGGTAACGTCGCAGTCCACCGCGACGACCTGGAACTCGGGCACGCAGGAGACGATCACGTGGGACGTCGCGAACTCCGACAACGGAATCGTCAACTGTCAGACCGTCAACATCCTGATGTCCGAGGGCGCAATCACGTTCCCCCACGTGCTCGCTTCCGGAGTACCCAACGACGGATCGCAGATGATCACCGTGCCGCCCGTGAACGTCCCCGACGCGCGCGTCATGGTCCAGGCCGCGGACAACATCTTCTACGACATCAACGACGGGGACATCACGATCATCGTCGACGCAACCGACGTGACGCTGCCGAATGCCGTCGCGGCCGGACTGAGCCTGGAGCCGGCTCGTCCGAATCCGTTCGCCGGCACCACGAGGATCGCTTACTCGGTCCCCACGCGGGGCCACGCGTCGATGCGCATCTACGACACGGCCGGGCGGCTCGTGCGCGTCCTCTTCGACGAGACCGTCGCGGAGGGACAACACGCCGCGGAGTGGGACGGATTGGACCGGAGCGGCTCCCCCGTCGCCTCGGGCGTCTACTTCGTCCGCCTGAAGACGGAGCGTGGCAGCACCGGGATGCAGAAGGTGCACCTGCTTCGATAACGTCGGGTCTACCGTGTTCGAGGGCGTCGGACCGAGGTCCGGCGCCCTTTTTCGTGGCGCCTACTCGAGGACGACGATCTTGCGGCTGATGCGCTCGCCTCCCGCTTCCGCGACGGCGAAATAGACCCCGGCGACCATGTCATGCAGCGGCACGGTCACGCGTCGCACGAATCCGCTCCCCCTGGCCTGATCATCGACGCGACGAACGAGGCGACCACGGACGTCGAAGACGTCGAGCGTCGCGGCCACGGGGCGTTTCGCGGCCCACCGCAGAATGATCTCGTCACGCGCGGGGTTCGGAAACGGCGGATCGAGCATCAGGTTCCGCGACGAGATTCCCACCTGGGGGGAGGTCGTGGTCAGAGGCGGCGTGATCTCCACCGTCCACGCGCCACGCCCGTGCGTTCCGGCCACGAGCGTGCGCGATGCTTCCTGGATCTCGAGGTCCCAGACGACCGTGTTCGGCAGACCCACCGAGTAGGGGCCCCAGTGGAACCCGGCGTTCGTGGTGGCCCAGACGCCCAAGTCGGTTCCCACGAACCAGTGCTCGGGCGCGAGCGGATCCGCGGCGATCGCACGCACGGAGATCGACGGGAGATTCCCGGTGACGTCCTGCCAGGTGGCCCCGAAGTCCGAGGTTCGCGCCACGCGAGCGACTCCCTCCGTGTACCCGGCGAACGTCACGAACGCCGACGCGGAATCGGCGGGGTCGGCCAGGATCCGGAACTCGCTTCCGGTGGCAAAGGGGAACGGTGCCGCGTCATTCCAATTCACGCCGTCGTCGATCGTGTACTTCGCCCCGTCTTCCAGAATCCAAACGACGTCGCCATTGACCGGACTGATGGAGATCGACTTCGCGGGAATCGTATTGACGCGAACCCAGCTGTCGCCACCGTTCGAGGTCCGCCACGTTCCCTGTCCCGACGAGGAACGCATCGTGTAGAGCTCCTGCGGATTGCTGCGGTTGAGATCGAGAGGTGTGTACCAGGAACCCGCGCCCGGCGGGATTCCGTTCTCGATGCTCACCCACGTCACACCGCCGTTCGTCGACTTGCGGAGCTGCCCGAATTGCATCTCACCGACGATCACGTCCGCATCGAAGGGGTCGATCACGCAGACCATACCGTCGTCGGGGAGTCCGTCGTTCCAGTGATTCGAGCCGGACGGACGGATGTCCGTACCGTTGTCCTGCGTACCGCCCGCAAGACGCGTGGGGTCGGACTGGGCCACACAAATGTCATAGAACTGAAACGTGCTGAGACCGTTGTTCCGGTCCGCCCACGTGTCGCCGTCGTCCGTCGTCAGGAAGACGCCGCCGTCGGTCGCGACCCAAAGCTGATCCGGAGAACCGGGACGATAGCGGGCGTCGTGGTGGTCGACGTGCACGACACCCTGCGCGATCACGAAAAACGTCGTGGCTCCGTCGGTCGACCGGAAGAGGCGGACGCCGCCGGTGACGACTCGATCGCGATCGTTCGGATCGGCCGCGATTGACAGATTGAACCAGCCCTGGACACCACCGACGTTCGTCGATGTGTTGCGAGCCGACCAGCTGGCGCCTCCGTCGGTGCTCCGATAAATCCCCGTCGTGTTGACGCCAGGCTTGTCTTCGAAAATGACGTAGACGTACTCCGGGTCGTCCGGGGTGACCGCGATCTTCGACTTCCCGATGAGAGAGGCTGACGGTTGGCCCGTCCCCGCGAACGCGAACGTCAGACCGTCGTCGGTGGAGATCTTGACCCCGTTGCCGACCGCGCCGCCGCCCTGGACCGTGTACACGGTGTTGGGATCGCCCGGCTTCCACTTCACGTCGTGGTGATCTTCGCCCACGATCACCTGATCCCAGGTGGCGCCGTTGTCCGACGAGCGCCACAACCCGTCGATCGCGCCGGCGAGGAATGTCCCGTTCGGCCCCACCTCCACGAGGTGGAAGCCGTGCCCTTCGTTGCGCGTATGGGTCAAGCTCGTCGTCAGCCAGGTCGCGCCGCCGTCCTCGGAGCGGAGGATCCCGACCCCCGAGATCCCGCCCGTGATGCTGCCCGGGAGCTCCCCCGTCGCGATGACGATGACGTTCGGCTGCGTCGGGTGAATGGCGACCCCCGACACGGCGAGAGACGGGATGTTGTCGGTGAGGGGCTCCCACGAGGAGGCGTCGATGGTCGAGCGCCACAGGCCCCCTCCGGCCGATCCCGCGTAGACGATGCTCGGATCGACGGGATCGAACGTGAGCGCGAGAATCCGACCCGAGAAATTCGCGGGGCCGAGATTGAACCAGGCGGCACGGGGGGTCGGGCCGTCGGCCGGGAACGCCCTTTCCTTCTCCTCCCAGGCGCGCCACCGGGCTCCGAAGGCGGGGGGCCGACCGTCGACGAGATTCGCCTCGTACTCCCATTTGACACGGTTGTACGGCTTCCAGCCGCTGCCGGGCGTGGTCTTCAGCTCGGGATGCCGCTCATAGAAGGCAGCCTTCTCGGCGAGCCAGTCGAGCAAGGGTACGGCGGAAACGGGCGGATCGAGCGCCGGCGATGGAGCGGCGAACCAACTGACGGCCGCGACGGCGAAGACCGCGATCTGCAGGGGAGGACGGATCCAGGGCATGGGACGGACTCCGGATTCAGCGGAGAGCACGCCGTGATGGTAATGAATATACGCCCCCCGGGGTCCGGACCCTAGACCCCGGGCGACAGGTCTCACCAGTCTATTCTGGGGGCGATCGGCCGATCTGACAAGGGGGTCCGCGGATCTCGTTCACGCCGGATGTGGCGACGGCCCGGCTGTTCCCGTAACCGCATGAGAAGCCGGCAAATGACCCCACGACCCGCCTGCGCTATTCTCTGCTCATGAACATCCATCTCGTCGATGGCACCTACGAGCTCTTCCGGCACTACTTCGCGCTGCCGTCACGCGTCGATCGCGAGGGCCGCGAGGTGGGCGCCCTCGTGGGTGTCGTCAGCTCGATCCTCGCCATGCTGCGGGACGGCGCCACCCATGTCGGGGTGGCGACGGACCACACCGTGGAATCGTTCCGGAACGACCTCTACGACGGCTACAAGACGGGGGACGGCATCGAGCCCGAGCTCTGGGACCAATTCCATCCGCTCGAAAAGGCCTTGCGGGCGCTCGGCGTCGTCGTCTGGCCGATGGACGACCAAGAGGCGGACGACGGGCTCGCCGCAGCCGCGCACCGGGCGGCGGCTGATCCACGCGTCGAGCGGGTGTTCGTATGCACCCCGGACAAGGATCTCGCCCAGTGCGTGCGCGGCGACCGGGTCGTCCAGTTCGATCGTCGCCGCCGCATCCTGCGAAACGAGCGCGGCGTGCACGAGAAGTTCGGCGTCGGTCCCGAGTCCATCCCAGACTGGCTCGCTCTCGTCGGCGACGCCGCCGACGGCTTCCCGGGCGTCCCCCGCTGGGGCGCCAAGAGCGCGGCGGTCGTCCTCGATCACTACGAGCACCTCGAGTCGATCCCTCGCGACGGAACGTCCTGGAAAGTGAGCGTTCGCGGCGCCGCCGCTCTCGCCCTGAGTCTCCGCGACGCCTGGGAGGATGCGCTTCTCTTTCGCGATCTCGCGACGCTTCGCACGGATGCGGACGTGTTCGCCTCGGTCGACGAGCTCCGGTGGGCGGGCCCCACCCACCGCTTCGCGGCGCTCTGCGACCGTCTCGACGCCCAAGAGCTCGTCACCCGCGCGACCGCGATCAGGCCCGGAAGCGTGGAGACCGGGGCAGGCCGAGAGCTGCTTTGAGCGCCATCTGCGGAATCCACAGCCCCGGCGATCCCGGTCGGGCAGCTCCCGAGATTCTCGAACGAATGCTGGCCGCCCTCGCCCTTAACGGCGAGACCACGCGATCGTTCGTCGATCCGAAGTCCGGCCTGGCGCTCGGCCGCGTGGCCCGACCGGAGCCGGCTCGGCCGGGGGATCCGAGTCCGGAGTGGCACGAGAGCGACCACGTCGTGGTGGCGCTCGAGGGGATCGTCGCGAGCGACCCGGAGCATCGGGCGGCGCCGGCTCGAAGTGTCGCCCGCACTCTCGAGGCGGACGAAACCGGCTTCCCCGCCGGGCTTCACGGACAGTTCGGGCTCGCGGCCTGGAGCTCCGTCTCGCGAACGCTGCGGCTGGCGCGCGACCCGCTCGGGGCCGGCGATCTGTACTGGTTCCACGATCCTGCTACCGGCCTCGCGGTGTTCTCCAGCGAGCTCAAGGGCCTCGTCGGTCACCCCGCTGTTCCCCGGCGGGTCGATCCCGAAGCCCTGGCGGCACTCCTGGCGATCGGTTACCTGCCGGCGCCGCTCTGCCCGTTTCGAGACGTTCACAAGATGTTCGCGGGCGAGGTCGTCGAGCTGGACCGCCGCGGGCGCGCCGCCGCCCGGCGCTACTGGACGATGCCGGCGTACGCTCCGCGGCGCGCCGGCGGTGACGAGCTCGCCGCCGAGGCCCGGCAGTTGGTTCTCGACCGCTTCGCGTGCGTCGTCGACGGGCAGGAGCGAATCGGGGTGTTCCTCAGTGGTGGCGTCGACTCCACGATCGCACTGGGCGTTCTCGATCTGATCGGGATTCCGGAGCTGCCCTCCTTCGCGTTCGGCTCTCGGATCGGTCCGGCGCGCTACGCCGAGGATCTCGCCTGGGCGAAGCGCGCGGCCGACGCGCGGGGAGCCCCGTTCCATCCGGTCGTCATCGAACCCGGTCACGATCCGGTACCCCGGCTCGAGGAGGTGTGGCGCCATTTCGATGATCCCGTGCTGAGTCCGAACGCCTACACGAGGTTCCTCCTGGCCGAGGCCGCGCACCGGGACGATGTTCCCATGTGTGTCGGAGGCTCCACGGCCGGCTCCTTGTTCGGAACGAACTCCGACGAATCCGTCGCGAAGATGATTCGAAAGTCCGGCGCGACGAGCCCGCCCGCGCTCCTGGCCCACCGCTTCAACCGCATCTTCCCCTTCGATGAGATCGGTGACCTGCTGGCCGAGCCGCCGGAGAGCCCGGGTCGGATCGGGCTCGACCTCGCCGAGCGCTACTGCGCCGACATCGACACGGACAGCGTCGGAGAGGTGATCAAACTGGCGATGTTGCGCATCGCGGGCGCGGAGAAGTCCACGGCCACCCAGAATCGAAGCGCGAGGCTCGCCGGGGTGAACGTGCGCCACCCGTTCCGTGACGTCGCCATTCTCGAGTTCAGCCGAACGATCCCGATCGATCTCAAGGGGCGACGCGATCCGGAGCAATCGAAGCACCTGCTGAAGCGCGCGTTCCGCGACGTCCTACCGGCCGAGATCGCGGCGCGCGAGAAGATCGGGTATCCCAGTTACTACTGGACGGGCGGTGAGATCGACTCGCTCGCGGAAACGCTGCTCTCTCCCCGAGCCGTAGAGCGGGCCGGATTGTTCCGACCGGACCGTGTTCAGCAGATCCTCGACGAGGATCGGGCGAGCGGGAAGAAGTCGGCCGGGAAACGCACGTGGGCCCTGCTGACGATGCAGGCTTGGCACGCGTTCTACATCGAGGGACGCGAATCGCTCGTCTGAGCGGGGTCGTACGTTTCGAGCTCGCGGCGACCGAACTCCGCGAGCTGGCGCGTCGCGGTCCGCCAGTCTTCCCGGCGGCGCACGACCTCTGTCGCGGCCAGTTTCACGAACGTATAGGCCTTGTAGAACGGCGTCAGGGTCCGGGCACCTTGGCCCATGATCTCTTCGTAAGTCATGAGGAATCGCCGCGACGACTCATGGGCCGCGCTTACCCCGCGTCCCGTACGCCACGCGTGTCGCTCGAGGTGCGCCAGGAAGTGCCCCACGTCGAGCGCGGCGTCGCCGACGCCGACCTCGTCGAGGTCCAGCCCCCAGATCGCAGCGCCATCCCAGAGCAGGTTCGCGTAGTAGAAGTCCTTGTGGATGACGACCGGCGAGCCCACCGAGGCCATTCGAGACGAAGCGGCGTCGAGGGCGCGGGCCAGACCCCGTTCGTCTTCCGCCGAGAGATGGGAGCGGATCTCGTCGAACCAGCCCTCCAGCCGCGCGAGTCTCCCCCCGGTCGGGACGAACCTCAGACCCTCGGGCGGATCACACCCGTGGAGCCGGGCGAGCCACGTTCCGGCGAGCTCGAACGGCGCGACGCTCGCATCGGTTTCGATGAAGTCGCGGAGGTCGATGCCGTCGATGCCGCTCTGCAGGACGAGCCCGAGCTCCTCGATGAAACTCAACGCCGCGGGGAGCCGGGTCCGGCCCGCGTCGGAGAACGCGAGGGCGCCGAGCTCGATCTGCCGGTCGTACATGCGCCGCGCCCGCCGTCGGCTGCGGTAGAGCTTCCCGATGAGCCCGCCCCGGCTCTCCGCGCTCGAGTCGCCCACCGGCGTGTAGCGGATCGTGCAGCGCTGCCCGACCTTGTGACTCAGGATCGTCGCGTGGTGACCCCGCGCCGAACGCGGGTGCGTCGCGCGATCCAGGATCTCCTGCATCGCCACCGAATCGAGGGCTCGCTCCAGAGCCGGAAGGGCCGGGTCGAGCATGGTCCCGGGCGAGGTCGCCATGTCACCGTACCTCCCACGCGGCGAGACGCTCTTGGGCCCGGCGCAGGAGCCGCCGACCGGGCCGCTGCCCCTCGCTGACCGCGACGCCCCGGGCGAGGTCGCCTTCCAGCGCCCGTACACCCTTTCGCGCGAGCGCGATGACCAGGTAGAGGCGGGCGGCCAGCCCGAGGTCCGGGTCGCAGCGTTCGCGGTCGACTTCGTCCAGGAACACTTCGGCGAGCGCGCGCAGCTCCGCTCGATCGAACCGCAACGCTTGCTCCTCGAGGATGGCCGCGAAGTTCCCCACGTCGATCGCACCGTCACCGAGGCAAGCTCGATCGAGGTCGACGATGCCCACACGATCCTCCTGCAGCAGGAGTTGGTCGGGTTTGAAGTCGCCGTGAACGAGCTCGAGAGGTCGTGAGGGAAGCTCGACGATCCGACCGCGCAAACGCTCGATGAGGGTCCCCAGCTCTTCGAGGAGAGCATCGCCCCCGGGAGTCAGACGTCCCGCCCGACTCGCGAGGCCGTCGAGGTCCCCCGCGAGAGTGCGACGCGTTCCGCTCTCCAGGCGCATCGACTGGAACGCTCCGATCGCTCGTGCGGCCGTCCGGACGAGGCCCTCCGCCCCGTTGGTCACGCCCGTGCCCGTCTTCAACCGACCCGCCAAATCGTCGCCGGTGAGCAGTTCCATCAGCACGAGCTCGTCCGGGCGCACCCGGCCGAGGGGGCGCGGAATCACGAGACCCCTCTCCATCGCCTGCGGTCCGAGGGACTGGAGCTTGCCGCGAACCTCGGCGGCGAGAGACGCCCGCCGGTACACCTTCCCGATCGCCGTCCCGCCGTCCGTCTCGTACCGCAACACGGCCGAGCGGTGCGCGCGGTAGCGCAGAACCTGCACCCGCCGAACGGGCGACGGTCCCTCTCCTCCGTCGAGCTCCGTGAGCGATACCGCTTCCCGAAGCGCCGGCACCTTGCGGTCAGCCGGAAACACCTCGACGAAACACGGCTCGTCCGGGAGAAGAAACGCACCGCCCGGCGTGCGCTCGTCTCGATCGTGATACTTCTTTCGACGGATTCGGCTCAGCCTTTCGAGCGGAGCCCAGGTCAAGGTGACGTACTCC
>JALGZO010000316.1 GCA_025774865.1 bacterium
CACGTGCTCCAGCCCGTCGTAGACGATGTGCTCGTAGATCTCGTCCGTGATCCCGACGATCCCGTGCCGCTGGCACAGGTCCGCGATCAGCCCGAGTTCTTCGCGTGAGAAGACCTTTCCGGTGGGGTTGTTCGGCGTGTTCAGGATGATGGCCTTCGTTCGAGGCGTGAAGGCCGCGGCGAGCTCAGCCTCGTCGAACGTCCAGTCGGGCTCGTGGAGCGTGACGAACCGGGGCCTCGCTCCGCACAGGATCGAGTCGGGACCGTAGTTCTCGTAGAACGGCTCGAAGACGATCACTTCCTCGCCCGGATCGACCACCGCCAGAAGCGTCGAGAGCATCGCCTCGGTCGCGCCGCAGCACACGGTCACGTGGCGCTCCGGATCGACCGTGAGCCCGTTTGCCCAGCCGGCCTTCTCGGCGATCGCCTCCCGGAGCGACGCGGCGCCCCACGTGATCGCGTACTGGTTCACGTCCGCCCGGATCGCGCGGCATGCCGCCTCTTTGATCTCGTCGGGCGCCTCGAAATCGGGGAAGCCTTGCGCCAGGTTGATCGCGCGGTGCTTCCCGGCGAGGCGGGTCATCTCCCGGATGACCGATTCGGTGAACTGGAGCGATTTGGCGGAGACTCTCGGCAAGGGATTCCTCGAAAGCACCGGGCGGGCGAGGCGGGTGCATCCTCGCGAGCGCTTCTCTCCATGTCAAGTCGGGGGGCGACGGTGCCGCGTCGCCTCCGGATGTGAAACCGGCGGAGGGTCGGAGCTCCGGGATTCCCTCAACGCGAGTTGCTGACCGGGCCCACCCTCAAAACGGGACGTGCCGAGCTCGAGAGGGCCCGGGCAACGTATCTCGCGGGGAGGGGATCCCGGAGCTCCGACCCTTCGCCGGCCACCTCACCGTACGATCAGGACCTTCTCCGTGGCCGTGAGACCGGATCCGCGGAAGCGGACGAAGTAGATGCCGGCCGCGACTTTCCGACCGTTCGCGGAGCGCCCGGTCCACTCGACGACGTGCGACCCCGGTTTGCGGGGGCCGTCCAGGAGCACGATCACCCGACGGCCGGTGGCGTCGTGGACGTCGACGGTGACGTTCGCCTTCGCCGGCAACTGGAAGCGGAACGTCGTGCGATCGCGGAACGGGTTTGCCCCCGTTCGCTCGAAGCGAACGGTGGCGGCCAACGGCAGGACCGGCGACGCGACCGAGGGCGACGAGGTCCGCGCCGTGTCGCCGACTCCGGGGGAGTAGTTCGGGATCTCGTCGTACGAGAAGAACGCGTAGTGGTGGACCAGACCGGGATCCAGCGGCTGATCGACGAGCGGCACCACCGAGTGATCGACGTCGTCGGCGGCGATCACGAAGACACCGGGATCCGGTTCCGCCCCCGCGGTGTACGTCGAGCCGACCTTTGGCGTCCAGGTGATCGGAGCGCCGGTCGAGCGAGCCACCAGCGTGCCCGCGCGGTCGGCGTCGCCCGGGCGAATCCAAGTGAGCTCGACCGCGACGTCGCTCACGGCGGTCGCGATCGCCCCGGCCGGATCCGCGGGCGGGCGCGCGTCGAACCCCACGAGCGAATAGCGCTGGGGACCGGCCGGCACGTCCGTGCCGTGAACCAACGCTCTCCACACGCCGGCCCCGGGCGAGACAACGCGCACTTGTTCCACGTTGTCGAGTCGGTTGATTCCGGTGGTAGCCGGCGCCGCCGGATTCCCGGGATCGAGCACGAACGGAAAGACCGTTTCCGCGGTAGGAGCTCGCAGCGTCAGATCCAGATCGTTCACGAGGACCGTGTCGGCGAGCTCGGCCCCCGCCGGATCGTCCCAGGCGAGCGTGATCCTGAGCGTGTCGAGGCCTGGCGGGACGAAGAAGTCCCAGGCATCGACCCCGCCGTTGTTCACCCGATTCTCGATCGTGGTCGACGTCTGCAATGCGGTGACGCTCGCGCTCAGATCGATCGCGCCGAGCCCGAAACGGTAGTCCGGTCCCGGGTTGAAACGATCCGAGGCGAATCCCCCCAGCAAGGCCTTCAGCGTCGCCGGCCGAGGATCTCCGGGAAAGTGAGCCCGCCACTCTTGGATGAGCGTCGCGACCGACCCGCTGACGACCGGCGCGGCCTGACTGGTGCCGCACCGTGCCGCGTAGCCGCCGGTGATCCAGGTCGAGGTGAGTCCGAAGTCGATGGACGCCTGGCAGCCGGGAGCGGTGACGTCCGGCTTCATCCGTCCGTCGTCCGTCGGCCCCCACGACGAGAAGGGCGTCATGAGTCCGCTGTCCGATTGGTGCGCCCCGACGCTGATCACGTTCTTCGCGGTGGCGGGCGGAGGCAGAATGCCGTAGCCGTTTCCGGGGATGCCGCAGTC
>JALGZO010000317.1 GCA_025774865.1 bacterium
AGTCCACTGCATTCCACTGCAGTCCCCTGGAGTCCACTGGAGTCATATCTGGACTCCTCCCGCAAGGCCTTTGAGATCGGCGATCTGAACAGCGCGAGGATCTGACTGCAGTCGTATCTCCGGCCTCGGCTGGAGCGGCTTCGCTCCGGGCCATGATGGAGAGTCGCGCACGGGGAGCCAATCGACCCCACGACCTCGAAGGTCAGACTCCTTGTTCGGCTTCCCCCCGCGCCGGTCAGAGCCGGTGCGCCATCAGTTCGTGTCTCTCGAAGCAGCCTCGAGGGCAGGTACGGTTCGTTCTCCTTCAGGCGATCGCCACCTCCTGGAACGGAACGTCGTTTCTCCAAACGACCCAGATGACGCGAGCGAGCTTGTTGGCGAGAGCCACCGTGGCCTTGTTGTGGCCTCGCTTCGCTTCGAGAGCGAGGGCCCAAGCGCGCAGTCTTCCTGGACTCTTCTTCGATCGCGCTCTCCAGAGCACAGCACGAGCACCGTGGATGAGAAGCATCCGAAGGTACGGGTCACCGCGCTTGGAGATTGCTCCGAGGTATCGAGTCTTCCCCGACGATCGCTCGCGTGGAGTCAGTCCAAGGTAGCTGGCGAAGTGACGCCCCGAGGGAAACCGCTGGACGTCACCGACAAAGGCCACAAGCGCGGTGGCGGTGAGCGGTCCCACTCCGGGGATACTCTGGAGCTGTGCGACGGCGGGAAGACTCGAGGCAAGGGATTCCAGAGTTCTCTCGGCGAGACGGATTCTCGCTTCGAGATGTTGAATCTCCTTGAGAGCCTCGGCGAGAAGAGGCCGCAGCATGTCGGGTACGACGGATTCGGCGTCCTCCAACGCTTCACGCAGATCGGGTATCACGTGACGGGCTCCGGTAGGGATCTGGATCCCGAGCTCTCTCGCGAATCCACGCAGAGCGTTGAGACGGGCGGTTCGGGTAGCCATCCAGCTCGAACGGAGGCGGTGGATCGCGGCGAGGGCGTGCTGGTCGGGGGACTTCACCGGAACGGGATGGATGTCCTCGTTGCGGTAAGCTTCGAGCAGAGCCTTCGCATCGGTCTTGTCGGTCTTGTTCCGGGAAACGTAGGGACGGACCGCATGCGGAGGAAGTAGGTGAACCTCGTGCCCGAGGGCCTGCAGCTCCCGAGCCCAGTAATGAGCGGAACCGCACGCCTCCAGCAGAACGGTGGAGGTCGTCTGTTTCCGGAAGAAGGGCAGGACGCGCCGGCGCGTGAGCCGATGGCGCTCGGCGACGTGGCCCGAGCGGGTGGAGACGGCAACCTCGAGCGAGGCGCTGGAGACATCGACGGCGATCGTCGTGGTCTTCATCGTGGACTCCTCCTCCAGCCAGGGATCTGGCTAACCGCAACTGTGGCAGCAAGATGCCGATTCAGTCGCGGGAGGAGTCCATTCCATCAACCCCAGTACTGGAGACGAATGGAGACGAATCCGCGGGGCGCAAGCTCAGACGACTCGTGAGTTCACCCAACATGGGGTTTTCGGGAACCACAGGTGGCGGCCGCGGGGAACATCGCCGGCGTGGCGGCCGCCGGAAACGGGCTGCGGTTGGTCGATGCCACCGAGCCGCGCACGGTCCCCATGGTCGGCTCGATCCCCGTTCCTGGCGCGGACGATGGCGGTCATGTCGCCTGGGGGTCACCTCATGCCTACGTGGTCTGGTCCCATTGCAACTTCGTGGGAAACTGCTTCGCCGGATTGCAGGTCGTCGGACTCGACGATCCGAGAGCGCCAGAGATCGTGGGGACACTGGCTCTGCCGCCGACCGCGGCCGGCGCCGCCCTGGCGCGGAACCGACTCCTCGTCGGCTCCACCGTGGGGTTGCTCGTGATCTACGTGTCGGATCCGGCGCACCCCGCGACGACCATGTAGATACCGGCGCTGGCGGGGACTCGCACTCTCGTCACTGCCGGCGTCCGGGGCTACGCGGCCCACGACGATCTGCTGACCGTGCTCGATCTCGAGGACCCGGCCGAACCGATCGTGTTGGGCAGCGTCGTTCTGCCGGACCCGGCATGGGACCTGGTCGTCCAGGGAGACATCGTCCTGGCGGCCGCGCGTGGATCGGGTCTGGTGCTCGTCGATGCTTCCGACCCGGCCGATCCCCAGCTGATCTCCGCGACACCCGCGCAGGGATGGGCCCGGGGAGTGGGGGCGAGGGACGGGTACGCCTATGTCGTCGGCAGCGGCTTCTGCGACGTCTTCGACGTGAGGGATCCCGCGACTCCCACGCTGGTGGGCAGCGTGGATCCCCACGCGACCTTCGTCTACGACGCCCTGGTCGTGGACGCGAATCTCTACGTTGCGGCCCTGAGCTCCGGCATGCAGGTCT
>JALGZO010000318.1 GCA_025774865.1 bacterium
CCGAAAATCCCGAGCGGCAGGAGGCAGGGAGACCCCCTCGAACGCGTCAGCGCAGCGCAGGCGAGCCACTCCCTTTGCGAGCCGAGCAGCAACGGCGGGCGAGGGGGTCGCCCTGCCTCCTGCCGCTCGGGGGCAAAGTCGGGGCCAGAGACGGAACACTACCGGGGCCGCCAGCGGTATCCGAGGCCGAACGCGGCCGCCCCGGCCAGCGCCCAGAAGAGCAGATGGTCGCCCCGCGACAGGCGCTTCTCCCATTCCTGATCCGCTCGCAGCCGGACCGGCCCGCCGTCGAGAAGACGGTTTCCGCCCGTCTTGTGCCCGACCGGGAAGCTCTCGCCGCGCTCGATCCGATGGCGAACGGGGGTGAGATCGCGCCCGATGAAGGAACCGATGCGTTCGAGCTCTCGGTGGGGATGCTTCACGAGATCCTCGTAGTGCACCCGTAGCGCGTGGCCCTCCGGCGCCATCTTCGCGTCCAACGCGGCGATCGCGTTCGCGAGGACCCAGCCGGCGATGGTACGCAGGCGCCAGAAGGAGAACCTCGGCCACTCGTTCGAGGTCGATTTGCCGGATCGGTAGTTGGGTCCCCGGCGGGCGGACCACAGCACCGCGCGGCCGTCGCGAACCAGGTGAATTCTCTTCACGGTGATTCCGACGAGGCGCTCCAGGGCGAGGGCTCGACCGGCCGCCTCCCGGGCGCTCTTCGAAGAGTCGAGGACGGCGTCGCCCGACCCGACCTCTGCGATCGCGTCCAGCTGCGCTCTCACCTGGGCACGAAAGGCCTTCGTCCAGCGGGGGGGCAACGTACGGGTGAGGAGGGCGGGCAGGGAGAGAATGCTCTCGACCCGGCGGAGGTTTCGGTCGAGCTCGTCGGGTCCGAGCGCCCCGACGGAGTCCCGGATGCGGGCGCCGACCGGCGACCAGAACGGGCACTCCTCATAGGTGCTCCCGCAGGAGCAGACGCTCTCGCTCCAGTCGCGGTGCAGCCAGTCGAGCTCGCCGACGCTCACGATCCCGGCACCGTGACCGAGAAGAATGTCGAGCAACGTGGATCCACTGCGGCCGTATCCCGTGACGTAGATGACCTTGTTCGCCTTCGACGTAGAGACCGCCGGCGCCGCCGCCTGGGCGCGGTCCCGGATCTCGTCCACTCCGGTCGTCACGTGCCCCCCTGCCCCCGCCGCTCGGTCGCTCAAGCCCTGAACCCGTGTGCGCACCAGTGCGGAATCTCATCGCTGAACCGGATCCGCTCGAGTCCGGCGTCCTCCATCATTCGGCGGATCTCGTCCCGAGTGAATCGTCGTTCGAGGCGCGTTCCGAATCGGTCGAGCGCGTCGGTGCGCATGGAGTAGAAGGAACGGTGCCGATATCCCGAGAGCGGGAACGCCGCCACGTCCAGTCCGAGCCTCTCCAGGAGGAGCGACAGTCGCGCCAGCGGCCAGTACACGAAGAGCGCGATCGGCTGCGTGATCCCGTACCGGAGGGGAAACGGCAACCGCGAGATGAATCGTCTCCCGAGGTCGGCGACACGCCAGATGGCCCGGAACAGCGGGGGGCGATTGTCGAAGGCGTAATAGATGTAGAGAGCGAACGGAGCTCCACGCTTCAGCGTCCGCACGCAAGCGCGCAATCCCGCCGCCGGATCGGGTACGTGATGCAGCACGCCGAGCGAGTAGCCCATGTCCATCGATTCGTCATCGAAGGGCAGGTTGCCCACGGACGCGAGGTGAAACTCGCAGTTGGAGAGCCCGGCGAGGTTCCGGCGGGCGGCGGCCAGGGTGCCTTCGCCCGGATCGACGCAATGCAAGCGGCCGACCCGGGGCGCCACGAGCTTCGCCCATCGCCCGGTCCCGCAGCCCGCGTCGAAAACCAGCGCGTCGCGGGGGAGCGCGTCCCACGGAAACCCGTCGAAGTACTGGTCGAACTGCTGTCGGAGTTCCTTCTCTCGTAACTTGGATTGGTCGAAGCGCGTCCACTCGTCGCTGAAGCCGTCGACGACGTCGGGGTCGAGGTTGGGGGCGCTCGCGGTACCGGGCGACGGATCCGCCTTCGGGCCGGGGTCGGTCCGGGACCTCGAGACGACGCTGGACATGAAGCACTTCCTCACGCATTTCGGCGGATTTCGACAGTTTGCTTTTCCCAACGTCGGAAGAGCTCCAGTTCTTGAGGGGTTTCGCGCTCCGCCGCGGCCCCGCCGGGCCCTGGGTCGGGGAGCGGCGGCGGTTCGCTGATGCGTGGGGACGGCGAATCCGCTAGTGTCGGCGCCATGCGCGAGAAAGCCATCCTGGTCACCGGCGCGAACGGAGAGATCGGGCACGGTCTCATCCGTCGGCTCGCGACCGCCGGTCGCGAGAAGATCGTCGCCCTGGATCTCGCGGCCCTCGATCCTCACCTCTCGGAGCTGTGCGACGACGTCGTCCAGGGCTCGATCCTCGATCGGGCGCTGCTGGACCGGCTCGTGTCCCGCTACGACTTCGCGACGATCTTCCACCTGGCGGCCATGCTCTCTACCCGCGCCGAATTCACGCCGGTCGCCGCCCACGAAGTGAACGTCCAGGGCACGCTCAACCTGCTCCAGCTCGCCGCGGACCAGACGGAGCTCGCCGGTCGCCGCGCGAAGTTCCTCTTTCCGAGCTCGATCGCGGTCTACGGCCTTCCGCCCGGCGAGAAAGCCGGCTCGGGTCGGATTCACGAGAAGAGCTGGAATCTGCCGACGACGATGTACGGCTGCAACAAGGCCTATTGTGAGCATCTGGGCCGCTACTATGCCGAGCACTACAAGCAGCTCGGGGCGGGGCGGGACCTCTCGGGCGTCGACTTCCGCGCGCTGCGCTTTCCCGGTCTCATCAGCGCCCAGACGATCCCATCGGGTGGCACGTCGGATTTTCTGCCTGAGATGGTGCACACGGTGGCGCGCGGCAGGTCTTTCGAGTGCTTCGTCCGCGAGGACACGCGGATCCCCTTCATGGCGATGCCGGATGCCATCCAGGCGCTATTGCTCCTGGAGCAAGTGGACGAGCGGGAGCTCTCCTGGCGTGTCTACAACGTCACGAGCTTCAATCCGTCGGCGGGCGAGTTCGGGGAGTTGGTTCGCGGACGCTGGCCGGGCTCGGAGATCCGCTTCGTGCCCGACGAGAAGCGTCAGGCGATCGTCGACCGGTGGCCGGCCGACGTGAACGACGACGCGGCCCGGGCCGACTGGAGCTGGCGTCCGGAGTACGACCTCGTGGGCGCCCTCGATGAGTACCTTGTTCCGGGGATCGACCCGGCGCGCTCTCCGATGCCGGAGCAAGGCCGATGAGTGAGGCCGCTCGCTTCTTCCAAGCGCTCGGCGACGAGACGCGGCTCGCGCTGCTCGCGAAGCTCCGCAGCGGCGAGAAAACCGTGGGCGCTCTGGTCTCGGCGCTCGGGTGCCCCCAGCCGAAGGTGTCGCGCCACCTCAAGGTGCTCAAGGACGTCGGGCTCGTGCGGGATCGAAAGGCGGGTCGACACGTGACGTACGAGCTGGCCGCGGCCGCGCAGTGGGGGAAAGACGTCCGGGGCTGGCTGGAACGGCTGAGGGCGGAGGCGCCGATCGTACCGGCGTTGGAAAGACCCGCCGCGCGGCCGCGCCCTGCGGTCCCGTCCCGTTCGTCGTCCCCGTCCCCGTCGCCGAGAGCGAAGCCTTCGCCGAGGGCCGATGACATCGAGACGCACCTGCTCTGATTCGGGAGACACCCCGTGGGTAAAGCGCGCATTCTGATCGTCGATGACGACGCCGCGATCCGCGGCTCGCTCGAGCGCATCCTGGAATACGAGGACTACGTCGTTCGTGCCGCCGAGAGCGGCGAGGCCGCGCTGGAAGCGCTGTCCGAACGCCGCTTCGACCTCGCGCTCCTCGACATCAAGATGCCGGGCATGGATGGGCTCGAGCTCCTCGAGCGCGTGAAGAAGTCCCACGAGGAGCTCGTGTGCATCATGGTCTCGGGTCACGGAACCGTGCAGACCGCCGTCGAGGCGACGAAGCTCGGCGCGTTCGACTTCCTGGAGAAGCCGCCTGATCGCGACCGTCTTCTCGTCACGATCCGCAACGGTCTCCAGCAGGCCGTGCTCGTCTCCGAAACCCAGACGGCCCGCCGGCGTCTCGGCACGAGCCTCGAGATCGTGGGCGAGTCGGCGCCGATCGAGCATGTCCTCCGACAGATCGAAAAGGTCGCTCCCACCAACGCCACCGTGCTCATCACGGGCGAGAACGGAACCGGCAAGGAGCTCGTCGCCCACGCGATCCATCGCAGAAGTCCGCGACGCGAAGGCCGCTTTCTCCAGATGAACTGCGCCGCGATTCCCGAGGAGCTGATCGAGTCCGAGCTCTTCGGACACGAGAAGGGGGCGTTCACCGGTGCCACGTCGCGGCGTGAAGGCAAGTTCGAGCTCGCGGACGGGGGGACCCTTCTCCTCGACGAGATCGGGGACATGAGCCCGACCGTCCAGGCCAAGGTGCTCCGCGTGCTGGAGGAGGGACGGTTCGAGCGCGTGGGCAGCTCGCAGACCCTGTCGGCCGACGTCCGCATCCTCGCCGCGACGAACAAGGATCTCGAAGCGGCGGTGGCGCGCGGCTCGTTCCGTGAGGACCTTTTCTTCCGGCTCAATGTCGTGCCGGTCCACGTGCCGCCGTTGCGCGAGCGCCGCGACGACGTTCCGCTCCTCGTGGCTCACTTCATGGCGCTCTACTGTGAGCGGGAGGACGTACCTCCGGTCGAGCTGGAACCGGAGGTCCTCGAGCTCCTGAAGCGGCACGCCTGGCCTGGCAACGTCCGGGAGCTCCGGAACACGCTCGAGCGCATGGTCATCCTGTCCGACCGGGTACGACTCACGCGCGAGGACGTTCCCTTCGAAGGGGTGGAACGGGCGAGCTCCGGCCCCGGCGATCTCGAGCTCCTGGAGGCGACCACGTTCGAGGAGTTCAAGGACCGCTCGGAGGAGGCCTACCTCCGGCATCAGCTGGAGCGAAACGGCTGGAACGTCCAGAAGACCGCGAAAGCTCTGGCCATGCAGCGGTCGAATCTCTACAAGAAGATCGAGAAGTACGGGCTGGTGCGGGAGGAAGCCTAGTCGCTGCAACTCCCGGCCCTCGGCGGTGTGAAAGGAAGAGCCTGACCCCCCTCCCGACCGGGCGCGGGGGTCGTCGTCGTGCCTGGCCGAACGAGGAAGGAGAGTGGAATTGACCCCGAACGAGTCGAGCGACGTCCAAACCGTCGAGGAACTGAAAGGTGCCTACGAACGGGTGAAGTCGGAGGTGGCGAAGGTCGTCATCGGCCAACAGGACGTGATCGAGAATCTCCTCATCTCCATCCTGGCGAATGGCCACTGTCTCCTCGTAGGCGTGCCGGGCCTCGCGAAGACGCTCCTCGTCAGTACGATCGCCCGCGTACTCGACCTGGAATTCAGTCGTATCCAGTTCACTCCCGACCTGATGCCTTCGGACATCACGGGCACCGATGTGCTGGAGACTCACTCCGACACCGGACACCGGGCGTTCCGCTTCATTCGGGGACCGGTCTTCGCGAACATCGTCCTCGCCGACGAGATCAACCGCACACCCCCGAAGACGCAGGCGGCGCTGCTCCAGGCGATGCAGGAGCGGGAGGTCACGACGGGCGGTAACACCTATCCGCTCACGCCGCCGTTCTTCGTGCTCGCCACCCAGAACCCGATCGAGCAGGAGGGAACTTACCCGCTGCCGGAGGCGCAGCTCGACCGCTTCATGTTCAACATCTATGTCGATTACCCCTCGTTCGAGGAGGAGAAGAAGATCGTCGAGGACACGACCTCGGCCTACGAGGCCCAGCTCGACATCGTCCTCAGCGCCGAGGACATCATGCGCCTCCAGAAACTGGTCCGTCGTGTACCGGCGCCCGAAGACGTAGTCGACTTCGCGGTGCGACTGGTGCGAGCGAGCCGTCCGGCGAGCCCCGATCGCCCCCAGTTCATTCAAGACTGGGTCTCATGGGGCGCCGGCCCCCGCGCGAGCCAGTTCCTCGTGCTCGGCGCGAAGACCCGCGCGGTCCTCCACGGGGAATACGTCCCGCGCATCGAGGACGTGCGCGCCGTGGCGCGGGCGGCGCTTCGCCACCGTATCGTCACGAATTTCAACGCCGAGGCCGATGGTGTCGATCCGGTCGACATCGTGGATCGCCTCGTCGAGCATCTGTCGCTCGCCACGGCTGCGGCCTCCTGAGCCGCGCCGTGAGCGACCAAGACCGCCCCGGGGGCCCCGCCCTTCTCTCCGCCGCGACGATTGCGCGCCTCGGTGCCATGGACGTCCGAGCTCGCGCCGTGGTGGAGGGGTTCGTCGCGGGACTCCACAAGTCTCCCTACAAGGGATTCAGCGTGGAGTTCGCCGAGCATCGGCAGTACATCCCGGGCGATCCGATCAAGAACATCGACTGGAAGGTGTACGGCAAGTCCGATCGCTTCTATGTGAAGGAGTTCGAAGAAGAGACGAACCTCCGGGCGTACCTCGTGCTCGATGGCTCCGCGTCGATGGGCTACTCGACGCAGGAGGTCTCGAAGTTCGACTACGGTCGCTACCTCTCGGCCGCGCTCGCTTACCTGATGCTTCGCCAGCAGGATTCGGTGGGCCTTCTGCTGTTCGACCGCGAGATCCGCCGGTTCGTCCCGCCCCGCTCCGTCGGAAAGCATCTCCGCGTGATTCTGACGGAACTGGAGCACGCGCGCGCGGCAGAGGAGACGCGGCTCGCCGAGACCCTGCATCGGCTCGCCGATCGCGTGAAGCGCCGCGGGCTCGTCATCCTCATGAGCGACCTCTTCGACGACCAGGACGAAGTGCTCTTGGCGCTACGGCACTTCCGCCACAAGCGGAACGAGGTGATCGTGTTCCACATTCTGGACGAGGCCGAGCGTCGGTTCGGGTTTCAACGGGAGGCGATCTTTCGCGATCTCGAGACGGACGAGGAGATGCTCGTGCGGCCGTGGGAGATCCAGCGTGAGTACCGAAAGAGCGTCGACGAGTGGACGGACCGTTACCGCCGCCGCTGCCGGGAGATCGGCGTCGACTACGTTCCGATGAACACCGAGACTCCCTTCGACACGGCGCTTCTCGCGTATTTGGACAAGCGGAGGCGGGTGGGTTGACGTTCCTCAACCCGTTCTTCCTGCTCGGCCTGCTCGGCATGAGCGTGCCGCTGGTGATCCACCTGCTGAGCCGGCGGACGGCGCGGCGCGTGGACTTCTCGTCGCTGGAGTTCCTGCGCAACCTCGAGCGCAAGAGCATGAGACGCGTCCGCATCCGTCAGCTCCTGCTACTCCTGGCGCGGATGCTGCTCATCGCGGCGGTCGCCGTCGCCATGGCCCGTCCCACTCTGACCGGGCTCTCCGCCGGCGAGGGCCGGGGCCGCACGTCGGCGGTGCTCGTTCTCGACGCCAGCTACTCGATGAGCGCGCGCACGCAGAACGAGCCCCTGTTCGAGGAGGCGAAAGGCGTCGCCCGCCGGATTCTCGAGACGTTCGACGACGGCGACGAGATCACTCTGTTCGTGCCCGGGAGCTCGGAGGCCTCGAGGGCCGAAGGAATCCGGGATCTGGGCCTCGTGCGCGAGCGTGTCAACGCGGCCGGACCGGGACAGGGCGCCGTGGACGTGGCGCAGGCAGTGCGGGAGGCGGTTCGGGCCCTCGACGGCGCGCGCCATCCGAACCGAGAGATTCACGTAGTCAGCGATTTCCAGCAATCCGCGTGGGATCGTCTCACCACGGACGACGCCTTTCCCACGGATGTCGGCCTGTTCCTCTTCCCGATCGGCGAGGAGACGCCGCCGAACTCGTGGGTGGAGTCGGTGGATTTCGCGGGACAGATCCTGGAGCGTGGATCACCGATCGAGTTCCGGGCGGTCGTCGCATCGGGGCCGTCGTTCGGTCCGAAGGAAGTCGAAGTGGAGTTGGAGATCGACGGGAGGGTCACCGACCGGCGTCGGATCGATCTCGGCCCGTCGTCGCGCGTCGCGCTCACGTTTCGTGAGACGTTCGCGGAGGATGGAGTCCATCTCGGTCAGGTCACGATCCGGAGTGGAGAGGGCCTCTCGGAGGATGATCGCCGGCATTTCACGTTGCGGACGGCACGCGACGTTCCGGTTCTCTTGGTCGCCGGCAGTCCGGAGAGTGGCCGCTACCTGAAAGCGGCGCTCGCTCCCGCGGGCGCCACCGCCGGCAGTTTCTCGGTGCGCGAGGGAAGCCCCCGCGACTTGACGAGTGCGTCGCGGGAGAGAGAAGCGGTCGTGATCGTCGCGGACGTGGAGCGACTCGGCGACGGCGAGCTCACGGGCCTGAAGGCCCATCTCTCCGAGGGAGGCGGGCTCCTGGTGTTCCCCGGCCCCAAGCTCGACGCCGCGGCCTGGGGTCGCTCGTTCCTCCCGAAGTTCCTTCCGGGATCGCTCGCGGACCTCCGGAGCGACCCGGACGCCATCATGATCTCGAACGTCGATTCTTCCCATCCGCTGTTCGAGGTGTTTCGCGAAGGCGAGGGCGGGCTCACCGAAGTCCGATTCACGCGCACGCTGCAGTTTCGCCCGCAAGCGGGGACCGCCGTTCTGGCAAGTTACTCCACCGGCGATCCGGCGATCGTGGAGTCGTCGCTCTTGCCGGGGCGGGTGCTGTTCTTCACGTCGTCGCTGGATCCCGCGTGGAGTGACTTGCCGCTCACCGGCACCTTCGTTCCGCTCCTCCACGAGGCGGTTCGCTACCTCTCCGAGAGCAGCTCGAAATCGGCGCACGAGATCGACGTGGGCCACAGCGCGACCGTTTGGCTGCCCTCGGTACCCGAGGGTGGCGGCGTCACGCTCCGAAGTCCCGGGGGCGACACGCGCGTCGTCGGATTGGAGCCCGGTCCCGGAGGGTACGCGCTCGAGTTGCCCGAAGCCGACGTTCCCGGCTTCTGGACGTTCGAGTCGGCCGCGGCGGAGACGCTCGTGGCGCTCGCGGCGAGCATTCCCGCCCGAGAGTCCGACCTCACGCGAGTGCCGGCGACGGAGATCGGCGACCGTTACGAAGGAGCGAGAAGTGCGGTGCTCGGCAGTGGGGAGGGGTTGACCCGCGAGGTTCGCGAGGCTCGACTCGGACGCGAGATCGGCCGCGCCTTTCTGTGGGCGGCCGCTCTTCTCCTGATCGCGGAGATGCTCCTCGCCGCTCGGGCTCGCGCGCCAGTCGCCGAGGGTGCCGATTCGTGAGCATTGTCCAGGAGATCCTCCAGCGGGTCACCGCCGATCGCGAAATCGTCCGCGCGATCGACGATCTTCGGTCTTCGGACGACGCCTGCCTCACCGGTCTCGCCTGCAGCGCGAAGGCGATGACGCTGGCCCGACTCCGGCGGGAAGCGGACCGGTCGCTTCTGGTCGTGGTGGCGACCCAGGAAGAGGCCGAGGCCCTGCTGGGCGATCTGGAGGTCTGCCTCGACGGAGAGCGCGTCTTCTTCTTCGCGGACACGGAGGTCATCCCCTACGACCGCCGCTCGCCGCACGTCGGGCTCCTCGGCGAGCGCATCCCCGCGCTGGCCGCCCTGGCTCGGTCCCGCTCGGCCGTCGTCG
>JALGZO010000319.1 GCA_025774865.1 bacterium
CACGTAGTCGCCCGCCTCTTCACGCACTCGAGGCAGGGCCGCCGGGGGTTCGCGCTCGTCCTCATCGCCGTAGGCCTCTCCGGGCTGGTCGGAACGCCCGCGACCGCCGGCAAGCTCCATCCGATCAAGCGCCCGGGAGAAGCCGTCGCCGCGCCCTTGCGGGAATCCGACCCCGCGGGGCGTGAGGCGCGGGCTCCGGGGATCGCACCGCCGCCCGAGCGGGTTCGCCGGCTGCCGTTGGACCTCGGACCCGTCAAGCCGGTGTGGGAGCGCCGCCAGCTCGAGCGTCGGCCGAGCGTGCTCCGAGCCGGCGTGGACACCGTGGTCGTGAGGGTGGCGGCGATTCGCGTGGAGTTCGACGAGGACCGCAAAGGGAATCTGACGACCGGCGATGGTCGGTTCATGCGGGTGAACGAGGACTCCATGAACGTCTTCATCGATTACCCGCCTCACGACGAGGCGTACTTCCAGGCGCATCTCACCGCGCTCGACCGCTACTGGTCGTCGATGACGTACGGGTGCCTGCGGATTCAGGGGGAGGTGTTTCCGCGGAACAGCGAACTCGACGGCTATCGATTGACCGACATGGCCGACTACCACCCGGATTCACCCGACGAGTTCTTCACCGTGGAGGGACTCACGAACTTCTTCCGCGATGCGGTCCGCGCCGCCGACGAGGATCCGGATCTCGTGTGGAGCGATCACGACGTCTTCTTCATCATGCACGCAGGATCCGACTGGCAGAACGACGTGCTCCAGGATTCGCCGTTCGACATTCCGACCTTCTCCATCTCGCTGACCGACTCGGATGTCGTCGTCACCGACAGCATCGCGCCGGATCCTCCGGACACGGTGACGACGGGGATCGTGTTCCCGGAGACCTCGAGCCAGGACGGTTTTCTCGTGGCGCTCAACGGGGCGATCGCACACGAGATGGGACACCAGCTGGGCCTGTTCGACATCTACAACGTCGAGACCTTCGCCCCGACGGTGGCGTTCTACGACCTGATGGACAGCGGCAACCTGGCTTCCGTGTTCATTCCGAATCCGAACGTGCCGGCCGACACGGTTCAGGTGATCGGGGTCCTACCGACCGCGGTCGGGGCGTGGTCGAGGTGGCTCGTCACGTTCCAATTCGGGATCAACCCGACCCTTCTGAAGGGAGACCTGAATCGGGCCCGGCTCCGGGCGATCCAGTCCCGGGCGGGCCCCGCCACGTTGCCGCCGCGCTCGTCCAAGTGGTTTCAGCTTCCGATCAGCGACACGGAGTACTTCCTCGTGGAGAACCGGGTCGACAACCTGGACGGGTTCTACCAGGGCGGTTTCAACACCGCTCTCGACCAGGACGACTTGACGGGCGTCGTGCTCGGCCCGGCCAAGGCCGACCCGCAAGACGATTCGATCAGTCACAACTACGACCTGCTGATCGATCCCGGCGTGCTCATCTGGCACATCGACGAGCGGCAAGCGCTCGCGAACCTGACGCAGGGGCGCGGGATCAACGTCATCTTCGAGAAGCGCTCCGTCACCATCGAGGAGGCGGACGGCATCGTGGACATCGGCAGTCCGTTCTCGTTCTTCCCGCTCGGAACCGACAAAGAGACGTATCACGCCGACAACAATGCCGACTTCACGCCGTACACGCGCCCGAACTCGGACTCGAACTTGCGGTCCCCCTCCAACATCTTGATCACGAGCATCGGTGAGCGCGACACCACGGTCGCCATGGACATCTCGTTTTCTTCGAAGCCGACGGGATGGCCGATGGAGGTGTCCGACTACGGCCTGTCGGGACGCGCTTCCCTGGTGGCCGCGGACACCGATGGAGACGGTCGGGCGGAGATGGCCGCGGTCGGAGACAGTGCGGCCTTCCTGTTCCGCTACGACGATCGGGACGGCGACGGAGACGTGGATCTCGCCGGAGCCTGGCCCGCACCTCTCCCGGACATGCGGCTGTACGGGCAGCCGACCTACACACCCACCCTCGGAGATTGGGACGGCGACAACTCTCTGGAGCTCACCGTCGTCACCGACTCGGGTGCCGTCCACTGCTGGAGAAGCGATGGCACGCCGTACGGCTCCGCCGACTCGACCGGCGTCATCATCCAGCTGAGCCCCGAAGGTGCACCCGCCTGGTCGGCGATTCCGGCCGACTTCGACAAGGACGGCGCCGACGAGATGTACCTGATCACGCTCGACGGCGAGTTCTTGAGCTTCGATCTGTCTTCCGGAACCCCGTCGGAGCGCTTCCGGCGGCGGATTCTCCCCGACTCGGTCTCCGCTCTCCTCTCCACGATGGCGATCGGCGACACGGACGGGGACTCTCGCTTCGACGGTGTCATCTCGTACG
>JALGZO010000320.1 GCA_025774865.1 bacterium
TGGACGCGTCGAGCTGGGGCGTCATCAAGGGCGGCTACCGGTAGGCTTCTCTCCGGTCACTGTCCCACGAATCGGGCGGACCTTCGGGTTCGCCCGATTTCTCTTGGAGCCGCGTCCGCGGTCGCCGCACTTCTCCCGGTCGATCTTCCCCTTGTCGGATCTCGCGTTTCCCCTACCTTCCTGCTCCCGCGGCGTCGGCTCGAACGGCCGCGGGCTCCCCACTCAGTGATCCTCTCCCCGGTGAATCATCACGCTTCTACGAGGGAGGGATCCCATGCGATCCTGGATGCTCGTCTTGTTGCCCGCCACGCTCCTCGCCGCCACCTCACGTTGTCCGGCGGAGCTCGTTCTGAACGAAATCATGCCCGCGCCCGGCACCGACTGGAACGGCGACGGCTCGTTTTCCTCGCAGGCGGACGAGTGGGTCGAGATCTTCAATCCCGGCGCCGTCGCCGTCGAACTCTCGGACTACTTCGTGGCCGACGCCGGTGGCAAGGCCACTCCGCGGGCGGGAGCGAATGGACCGCTCGGCCCCGGAGGACATCTCTTCGTGACCGGCGAGATCGCCGCCGACTGGGAGACGGCAAACGGCTTCCCCGCCGTCGGCCTCTCGCTCAACAACTCCGGCGACACGGTGCATCTCTTCCGGACCGCCGGCGGCACGACGACGCTCGTCGACAGCCTGACGTACTCGGGCTCGGACGGAGACGTCTCGCTGGGTCGTCTCCCCGACGGCACGGAACCTTGGACGGCATTCGACGCTCTCGCGGGCGGCGCCGGCGTCCAGCCCACGCCGGGCGGCACCAATGGGGGAATCGCCGCGCCGAAGATCCTGTCGGTGCACGTGGACCCGCCCTCGCCGGCCGACATCGACACGATCCGGATCTGTGCGTACGCCGGTGACACCGACGGCATCGTGGAATGCCTCCTTCGCCTGTCGGAAAACGGAGGAGCGGCACAGTGGCATCCCATGACGCTGGCGGACGGGACCCCGGCCCTCGGCACGTGGGAGGCGGCGCTCACCCCGCGCCCCGCGGGCACGTCGCTGATCTGGCGCGTGCGGGTGTCGGACGGGTCGCTCGTGTCCGAAACGAACGACGAGGAGATCGTCGTGGCGGGGTCGAACTCCCCGGTCGTGCTGAACGAAATCCTGGCCGATCCGCCGCCCGATCTCGCGGGTGACGCCAACGGTGACGGCGTTCGCGGCTCGGCGGACGACGAGTTCGTCGAGCTCGTGAACCGCGGTGAGGCCCCGGTGGATCTGAGCGGGTGGGAGCTGCACGACGCCACCGCGCTCCGTCACGAGTTCGTCGTGGGCCCGGTGATCGGTCCCGGCGAGATGTTCGTCGTCTTCGGAGGCGGAACGCCGACGGGAATCCCGTCACCCGCGACCGTCGCCTCCACCGGCGGGCTCTCGCTCAACAACTCCGCGGATACCGTGAGCCTGAAGGGACCGGACGGCGTCGCCCGCGACGTTCACGTGTACGGCTCCGAGGCGAACACCGACCAATCCCTGATCCGGGTGCCGGACGGGGACGGCGATTGGACTCGCCCCTTCGACGTGGACTTCCCGTGGGCCTTCAGCCCCGGCCTCCTGAACGCTGCCCCGTCGGTCGTGTCCCAGGCGAGCTGGGGCGACATCAAGGCGCTCTACCACCGTTGAACGGGCCGACCTCGGCGACCGGCCCGCCCCGGGGGCCGGTCGGGTTCGTTTCTCTTGGTGGGGCCTGGGGGTCTTGATATGGTATCCCGTCTCGCGATTCACCTGCGACGGGAGGAGCCACGTGGAGTCGGTGCTCAAAGCGATCGAGAGCGGGAAAGACGCGTCGGTCACGATCCTCGAAGAGCTGCTGCGCATTCCGAGCATCAGCGCCGACCCCGACCGCAAGGGTGACGTCCAAAGGGCCGCGGAGTTCCTGGCGAACGTGCTTCGCGACTCCGGGCTGCCGACCGTCGAGATCATCCCGACCGATGGGCACCCGATCGTTCTCGGGGAATGGTGCGAAGATCCGTCCGTACCCACGCTCCTCGTCTACGGCCACTACGACGTCCAGCCGATCGTGGATCTGGCCGAGTGGTCCATGCCTCCGTTCGAGCCACAGATCCGCGACGGAAAGATCTGGGCCCGCGGCGCAACCGACGACAAGGGGCAGGTTCTCGCGCACGTGCTGTCGGTGGCCGCCCATCTCCGGGAGACGGGAAAGCTGCCGGTCAACGTCAAGCTCCTGATCGAAGGGGAGGAGGAGATCGGCAGCGAGCACCTCGCCGAGTTCGTCCGGACGAATCGCGATCGGCTCGCCTGCGATGCCATCGCCATCTCGGACTCGGCGATGTACGCGCCGGGCATCCCATCGATCTGCATTGGCCTCAGAGGCATCGCGTACGTCGAGTTCACCGTCCGCGGACCGGCCGCGGATCTCCACTCCGGTGGCTTCGGGGGCGTCATCGAGAATCCGGCTGTCGCCCTGGCCCAGGTTCTGGCCGGTCTCAAGGATCCGGGGTCGGGAAGAATCCTGGTCGGAGGTTTCTACGACGGAGTCGAGGAGCCCACGGACGAAGAAAAGGCGGGGTGGGCGAAGCTGTCCGATCCGGATGGCCGCTACCTCGCGATGACCGGGTCGCCGCAGCTGTACGGAGAGCGGGATCGCACCACGTTGGAGCGTGTGTGGTCACGTCCCACGCTCGACGTGAACGGTATCTGGGGTGGGCACACGAAACCGGGCGAGAGCATGACGGTCCTTCCCGCCGTCGCGAGCGCGAAGGTGAGCATGCGGCTCGTGAAGAACCAGCGTCCGGCGGACGTGGTCGCGAAACTCCGCTCTCACATCGAAGAGCACCTGCCGGACACGGTGACGCTGGAGCGGTTCGTCGAATTGCACGGCGGTGACCCCTGGACGAGCTCCGTGGACCATCCGGCGGTGCAGGCCGCGTTCCGCGCCGTCGAGAAAGGCTTCGGGAAGCCTCCGGTCCCGACGCGAGAGGGCGGCTCGATTCCCATCATCCCGATGTTTACG
Organism: bacterium; assembly: GCA_025774865.1. Classification (GTDB taxonomy): domain Bacteria; phylum ARS69; class ARS69; order ARS69; family ARS69; genus JALGZO01. Next base: position 3,015 of record JALGZO010000320.1, read on the forward strand.
GAGATCCTGGGAGCGCCCGTGGTCCTCCTGGGATTCGGACTTGGGGACGAGGGCGCCCACGGCCCTGACGAGCACTTCGACCTCTCGAACTTCCAGGCGGGCATCCGGACTTCTGCGCACTACCTCATGGAGTTCCGAGAGGTCGCGGCCGCTTCGAAGGGGAGCGCTTGACCGTCTTCGGGTCCGCCCGCCCGAACGAAACCCTCCGGCAGGTCGTTCACGTCGCGTTCGGCTTCGTCGCGCTGTCCCTGCGCTACCTCTCGCCGCTCGAGGCCGTCCTCCTCCTCCTGGCCGCGCTCGCCCACAACCTGTTCCTGATTCCGCGCTACGCCCGCGCCCTGTGGCGTGCCGAGGACGAGGCCCGGGGCTTCTCGATCGGTATCGTGCTCTACCCGGCCGTCGTCCTCGGGTTCGTGCTGCTGTTCCTCGATCGGCCTCCGCTCGCGGCGGCCGCCTGGGGGATTCTCGCGTTCGGAGACGGTTTCGCCACGCTCGTGGGACGAACCGTGGGCGGACCCCGCCTGCCCTGGAACTCCCGCAAGACCTGGGCGGGCACGATCGCTTACGTGGTGTTCGGCTCGATGGCGGCGGCGGGGCTTCTCGCCTTCGTGTCCCTGCGTCCCGACCAGGGTGCCGCGATCTCGTTCGTGGGCGCGCTCGGATTGTGCGCGGTCGCCGCGGTCGCCGGGGCGGTCGTGGAGTCGCTGCCCCTGAAGCTCGACGACAACCTGACCACTTCCATCGTCGTGGCCGCGACTCTCGCCGCGGGGGCGGCGATCGTGCCGGCGGAGCTCGTCGCTGCAGTCCCCGCCCTCGCAAGCCGGGCTCTTCCGGCGGCGACGATCGTCGCGGGCCTCGCTTGGCTCGCCTGGCGCGTGCGCGCCGTCGACCGGTCCGGCGCGGTCGGTGGGTTCGTGCTCGCGGTCGCGATCTGGGTCACGGGAGGTTGGGAGGCGTTCACGGTGTTCGGAGCCTTCTTCGTCCTGGGGAGCTCCGCCACGCGGATCGGTGGGTCCACGAAGGAAGCTGCGGGCGTGGCGCAGGAGGCGGGCGGGCGTCGCGGCTTCTCGCACGCGTTCGCGAACACGGGACTCGGTGCCGGCCTTTCCTTCTTGTCGGTGGCGACCGGTCGCCCCGAGCTCTTCCGGCTCGCGTTCGCCGGAGCGATGGCCACCGCCGCGTTCGACACCGTCTCCACCGAGATCGGGAAAGCGTGGGGCCGGCACCCCGTGCTCGTGACGACGGGCCGGCCGGTTTCGATAGGTACCGTGGGAGCGGTCTCCGGGGCGGGAACCGGGGCGGGGCTTCTGGCGGCGCTGCTGGTGGCGGGGCTGGGCGCCGGGCTCGGCCTCTACGGCACGGGCTGGATCGTCGCGGTCGTTGTCGCTGCGGCGCTCGGGGCGATGCTCGAGTCGCTCGCCGGAGCCACGCTCGGGCGGCGCGGCCTTCTCGGCCACGGCACGCTGAACTTCCTCAACACGGCGATCGGTGCGGGCATCTGCCTGGCGATCGGCGCGTGGTTCGGGCTCTGATGTTTCTGAGATTCCGGACTCACATCTTCGCGTTGGGGCTCACCCTGCTGCTCGTGGGGATGGTGCTCCGGCCGCCGACCGGGCTCGAGCCGGCGGGGCTCCGGTGCCTGGCGATCTTCGCTACGTCGTGCCTGTTCTGGGTGACGGGGGTTCTGCCGCTCGCGGTCACGAGCCTTTCGGTCCTGGCGCTGCTCCCGCTCCTCGGGGTGCTCGGCCCCGACGAGGCATTCGCTCTGTTCGGCAACCGAGCGGTGTTCTTCATCCTGGGGGCTCTGGTGCTGGCGGCGTCCATGATCTCGACGGGGCTCTCCGCGCGCCTGGCTCTCCTCTTCGTGACGCGCTTCGGTTCGAGCTCGCGGTCCTTCCTGCTCGGGGTCCTCTTGTCCGCCTCGTTCCTGTCGTTCTGGATGCCGGAGCACGCAGTCGCCGCGATGCTCTTCCCCGTAATCCTGGAAATCGCTCACTCGCTGAAGCTGACCCCGTTGCGCTCCGCGTACGGCAAGGCACTCTTCCTCGCGCTCGGTTGGGGCTCGGTGATCGGCGGGATCGCCACGCTTCTCGGGGGCGCCCGGAATCCGCTCGCCATTGCGATCCTCTACCAGACCACCGGAGAGACGATCGGGTTCTTCGAATGGATGCGAGTCGCGGTTCCCCTCACCGTCGGGCTCGTCGTCGTCACGGCGTTCGTGCTCGACCGTCTCGCGTCTCAGGAAAAGGTGGACATCCGACCGAGCCGCGAGATTCTCGCGCGCAAGCTGCGCGAGGCGGGTCCGCTGTCCACCGCCGAGAAGAGGCTCGCCTGGATCGCGCTCGGTACGATCGGGGCCTGGATGACCCTCGGGCATGCCTTCGGGCTCGCCCAGATCTCCATCCTCTCGGCCGTCCTCCTGTTCGTCTTTCGAGTCACCGACTGGACGGCCGTCGAGGAGAACGTGAACTGGGGGATCATCATCATGTACGGCGGAGCGGTCGCGCTGGGGGCGGCACTCGTGGAGTCGGGGGCCGCTCATTGGCTCTCCGTGGTTCTCGTGCAGAACGCGATGATCCCGCCCGTGCTCGTGCTCATGGTTCTCGTGGCCGTGACGCTCTTCCTGACCGAAGGGATATCGAACTCGGCGGCCGTCGCGGTGATTCTGCCGATCGCGCTGAGCCTGGCCGAGTTCGAGGGAATCGCGAGCGCGAAGCTCACGGTGTTCGCGGTGGCTCTGCCGGCGGGACTCGCGTTCTGCCTTCCGATGGGGAGCCCGCCGAACGCGATCGCGTACTCATCGGGATACTTCAAGCTGCGGGACATCCTGATGCTCGGGCTGTTTCTGAAATTCGTCGGCCTGGCGCTCATACTCGCCCTGATGCTCTGGGTCTGGCCACACTTCGGATTGACGTTCTGACGGGCGGTCTGTGGCCGCCTGCCGCGGGCGGGGAGGGAGGGAGGAAGTGAGCGGGAGTGAAGGACCACGCAGCCTCATCGTATTCACGGCGCTGCGATTCACGAGAGAGTACGGGGCGTCGGCTCTGAGATCCGCGGCGTCCCGCGGGGAAGACGTCGTGCTCTGTCTGGTCGCGGACCGGGAGACCCCGGACGCGGTCAGCGACCAGCTGGCCGACACCGGTTTCGTGGGGGAGCGGCTGGCTCACGATCTCAAGGAGACCATGACGACGGAGTACCGGGCCCGAGGAGCGGCCTACCTGGAGGAACTCGTCCGCGGGGCTACGGATCTGGGGCTCGCCGTCGAGAGCCGGGTGGTGGATGGTCCGTTCGTGGAGGCCATCCTCGAGGTCGCCCGCCAGACGGGGGTCGACCGAATCCTGGCCCCGAGGATGCGGGAGGTCTTCTTCGCGAGTGAAGTCGATCGTCTGGCTCGTCGGGCGCCGTGTCCCGTCGACCGCTTCGAAGCGAGCGGAGCGCCGGTTTCGGCGACCGCCGAAGGATGATTGCCGCCGAAATGGCCCCATTCCCACCGCCGGCGAGTCCTGGGCGCGATTTCAAATCGAGTTCCCCCAAATCCTTGCGGCCCTTCCATGAGAATTCGATCGAGAGTATGGCTCCAACCCCGTCCGTGGAATACGAGTGCCCTTTTGCCGGTTCTTGACTGCGCTGGGGTTCACTTGCTATCTTTTGCTGATCAGAGGTCGTTCTTTGCCGGATCTTCGGATCGGGTAGGGAGTTCTTTCGGTTCCTTGGCCCGCTGTCCAGTGGAGAGGGTGGCATGACGAAGGCCGACCTGGTGGAGGAGATCGCAAACTCGACCGGCCTGACCAAAAAGGACACGGCGCTCGCAGTGGATCACCTGATCGATGCGGTGAAGGAGGCCCTGCGAGACGGCCGACACATCGAAATTCGCGGCTTCGGGACGTTCAAGGTGAAGCAGCGGAAGGCTCGAACGGCTCGGAATCCGCGAACGGGAGATCCCGTTCAGTTGCCGCCCCGTAAGGTGGCTGTTTTCAAGGTCTCCAAGGAGTTGAAGGACAAGATCTCACAAGACGGACTGTGATCTCCTTCCGGGCTCGCCGGCAAAGTGCACCTTTGAGTCCAACATCCCTGACGGAGAATCCGGCGCGCGGCTGCCCACGGACGACGGGCGGCGCCGGTTTGGAGTAGACCGCATGAAGACCGAAATCATGGACATCGCCGAGGCGGCGTCCTACCTCAACATCAAGAAGGGAACGCTCTACCGGCTGGCGAAGAACGGCAAGGTCCCGGCCACGAAGATCGGGGGCCAGTGGCGGTTCAAGCGCCAGCGCCTGGATGAGCTGTTCCGTCTCGCCGTGGAGATCCGGGCGAAGCGCTGAGCCCGAGATCCCCACGAGCGCTGCCCTTCCCGCGTGCCTCGGCCGGAGACCCACTCCCCCGAAGGCTCTCCCGATCCGGGAGCCGGGAAAACCCTTTGACAAGCGGCCGACCCGTTGATAGCTTGCGCGCGCTCCCGGGGCGATCCCGGGATGCCAAGAGTCTAGCCAGTGACGCTGTGGAGGAAGAAGATGAACAAGGCTGAGCTCATTGAGGCTGTGGCAAAACACGCGAAGCTCACGAAGAAGGACGCCAGCAACGCCGTGAACGCCACGTTCCTCACCATCAAGAAAGAAACGAAAAAGACGAGCGGCATCTCGATCGTTGGCTTTGGTAGCTTCGCGTCCGTGAAGCGCAAAGGCCGCAAGGGTCGCAACCCGCGGACCGGCGAAGTCATCATGATCAAGCCCTCGAAGGGCGTGCGTTTCCGGCCTGGAAAGGCGTTCAAGGAGCAACTGCAGTAACGCCCACCGCAGGCGACGGATTTCGAGAGGCAGGTCGTTCGCGTCCGACACGACCTGCCTCTTCCTTTGGTGGGAACTTGCGCGCGTCTCTCGGGGTCTCACGTCCGACCACCCACGGTGGTCGTTGACCTGGGAGTTCTGATGGCTCGATTCACGATCGCGCTCCGGCCCACAATCGCGATCATCGTCCTGTCCCTCTCCGCCGCGGATGCATCGCTCGGCGACGCGCTCTCCGACCTCGCTCATGCCGTCGAGAAGTTTCGCGGGATCGGGCACGAAGGAATCACTTCGTACCGCGTCGATTTGCGGATTCCGGACGAGGGGGAAGAGGAATCGATTCCCCTCGAGGAGATCTGGCAAAGCCCGCGCGATCTTGTCCTGCGGGCGGCCACACCGGAAACGCCCACGGCCATGGTACGTAGCCTCGCGCTCTATCTCGAACCTCTGTACGTGGCGCGGACGTCGCTCTTGGATGCCGATCTCGGCGCGCACGTGGAACATCTGCGGGAGAACACGGTCGTGGAAGCGGAGACGACGGCGACCGGCACCCGGATCGTCCTGCAGTTTCCCGACGATCCCGAGGCGACGCTGGAGACGTTTCGAGATGTCGCCCGGCTGGCCGCCGAGATAGACGGGCAGGGGAGGATGCGTCGGCTGGAGTTGGCCCTGCGCGAGGAAGAAGACCCGCTGACTCTCGAGTGCGAGTTCGATCCCGCCCACGAGCGCCCGCAGCCCGACCTGGCCGTGTGGACGCTGCCGAGTCGGGAACAAGTCCAGATCCGCACGATGTTCCGCGATGAGGGCGGACGATCGCTCCCGGCTTCGCGGTACGTCGTCTTCCCGAGCCGGTACGATCCCGGTGAACGGGAAGAGATCCTCGTGCACTACGGCGCCTACGTCATCAACGCGGAGATCCCCGCCGATTTGCTCACCGATCCGGGCTCATTTCGCTATGACGTGAACGGCCTGGTCGCAAACTGAGCTCGGTCGACTCCCCTCGGAATTCGCGTGGGGCTGAGCCGTTCTTGCGTGCCGGCCTTCTGCCTTTGGGAATCGCTGCCTTCGCATTCCTGATCCGGATCCCCAACTTGCGGTGGGGTTTGCCGGAAGTGGAAGAAGAAGCTCTCCCGGTACGCAAAGCCTTCGACATGTGGGGCTGGGATCAGGGTCAACTGACGCTCGATCCGCAGACGGCCGGCTGGCCGTCCCTGTCGTTCTATGTGCACCTTGCGTTGCAGCATGCGCAGTATGTGATCGGCAAGATGACCGGTCGGTACGACGAACGGCTGGATTTCTTCGTGGAGCACGTCGACTTGGACACGCTCATGACGCCGGCCCGGTTCCTGAGCGTTGTCGTGGCCGTAGCCGTCGTCGTTGTCGGGGTCCGTCTCGCTCAGCGTCTCGTCGGGTGGCTCGGCGCCCTGACTACGGGCTTGGTCCTGTCCTTGAGTCCACTCCTGATCGAGCATTCCATCAAGGTCACTCCGGACATCTTTCTGACACTGTTCTCGGCACTCGCGCTTGCTTGCTTCCTCGACGTTTACGAAAAGGGACGACTGCGAGACTACCTCTGGAGTGCTGTTTGGATCGCGCTCGGGGCGGCATCGAAATACACGCCCGTCCTTCTGGTTCCATGTTTGGTGGGTGCGCACCTTGCGCGGCAGTGGAACGACGGTCGTTGGCGGAGATTGTTCGATTGGCGTTTGCTCCTGGCCGGAGTGGTTTGCGGTGCTACGTTCTTCGCGGCGAGCCCGTTCACCATCCTGAACCGCCGCTCTCGGGTGGCCGACGGTGGTCTTGGGGCTTTCGGGAATGGTGCTCGCGGCGTGGCGCCGGCGAGGAGCCTGGCTTCTCGTCTTGCTCTCTTTCGTGTGCTACTACGTCGGATTGGGCGCGCTGCGCTCCCTCCATGCGCACTACATCCTGCCCGCGCTGCTCCCCGTGGCGTTGGG
>JALGZO010000321.1 GCA_025774865.1 bacterium
TCGATCGCGCGCGCCTTCGCCGAGCGGAACGCTCGCCTGGCGCTCCACTATCACCGCAACCGAGAAGGCGCCGAGAAGACCTTGGGCTCGCTTGTCGGCGGCCCCCACGCTCTCGTTCCAGCGGATCTGACCGACCCCGCCGCAGCTCCGAAGCTCTTCGCGGACGCCGGGGACGCACTCGGCCGCATCGACGTTCTCATCAACAACGCCGGCATCTGGGAAGGGCACTCCGTGCTCGATGTGGGTTTCGAGCAGTGGGAGACCGCCTGGAATCGCACGATCACCGCCAATCTGCTCGCGCCGGCACATCTGATGTACTTCGCAGCGCGCCATATGACGGAGAAGGGCGGCGGACGAATCGTGAACGTGACCTCCCGAGGCGCGTTCCGGGGGGAACCCGAAGGACCGGCCTACGGGGCGAGCAAGGCGGGACTCAACATCGCGGGGCAGTCGCTCGCAAAGGCACTCGGTCGCCATGGAGTCTTCGTCTTCACCGTGGCACCGGGCTGGGTGGACACGGACATGGCGCGGTCGGCGCTCGAAGGACCCCAGGGCGGCTCTATCCGGACCGAGACAGGCATCGGTCGAGTCGCGACCGCGGACGAGGTGGCGGCCACCGTCGTGTTCCTCGCCACGGATGCACCCGAGTCGATGACCGGATGCATCGTGGACGTGAACGGCGCTTCGTATCTGCGGACCTAGCCGTCGCGGCCTGGCAGGAGGACTGCGGCCGCGAATCATCGGAGCAGAGCGGTCCGCCCTTCGCGCCGCTGTCCGATAGCTTCGAGTCGATAGAAGTAAACTCCGCTCGCGAGCCCTTCGGCTCTCAGAGTGACCATGTGGCGGCCCGCCGGTCTGAGATCATCCACGAGAGTCCGTACTCGGCGCCCCGCAACGTCGTAGAGAAACAGCCGGACCCTTCCCGACGCAGGCAGATCGTAAGAGATCGTCGACGTCGTTCGGAAGGGATTCGGGGAGCTCGGATGTAGAACGAGACGCGGCAGCGAAGACGGCATCTCGTTCACCGCAGTCGCGGGGCCGAACCCGGCGAGGTCCAGCCCGCGCTGCACGTCAGCGTTCTGCATGACGCGGTTCCAGACGGATTGCGTGCGATAGTTCTCGATCATGAGAACGATCGGTCCCTGATCGATCCCGAGGTAATCGGTCGCGACCCACCCCTGCGTCGGATTGAATGCATCCTTGAACCCGTACGTCGACCAGAGCTGCGGCCCGTAGGTGTCGTAGATCTCGCGAAGGGCGGGGATGACGACCTCGGGCGCGAACGGGATCGAGCTCGCCACCGCGGTCGGGGTGATCGTCCCGTTCTCGTTCTGGGGAGGAGGTGCGCCGTGCGCCAGGTAGCCGCCAGGATCGTCGCTCGCGGTGAGACCCCACACGTTCTCTCCGTATCCCACCCAGCCGAACGGGTTGTCGATGCAGTAGGCGCGCTGAGCCAGGGTCGCCCGACGGGAGTTCTCGAAGTAGGTGATCCCCTTGCTCGACATGTAGACGTCTTGAATGCCCCGGAAGTCGATCCAGCAGTGCGTGTACTGATGCCCGAAGAGCGGCGGGAACACCACGTACGAGTACCCGTACCACGTGGACCACTCGTACCCGGCCGTCCACGTGAACCAGGCGCTCGGAGAGATCGGGTGAGTCGGCGAGCCGATCGCGAGCAAGTACATGATCATGGCCTCGTTGTAGCCCAGCCATGTCGTCGGGTGGTACCCGTCTTCGGGGGTCCAGGCCAGCGGGATCCCGAGGCCGTTGTACATGAACGTCCAGTCCGTCCGGTGCATGATCGAATCCGAGAGTGTCCGGAGCTCAGCGTCGAGAGGATCATTCGTCGAGAAGAACTCGCGGGCGTCGATGATTCCGGCGAAGAGGAGCGCGGTGTCGATCGGGGACAGGTCGCTCTTCCACGTTCGCAACGCGGTGTTCAGGTCGACGAAGTGGTAGAAGAACCCCTGGTAGCCGATGTTTCCGGTCGGCTCGGGCCCTTGCGGCCCGTTCCACAACGTCTCGAGCGCGGTCAGGATCCGCGCCCGGCCCGCCTCTCGGGTGACCCAGCCGTGCTCGATCCCGATGCAGATCGCGGACATCCCGAATCCGGTCGCCGCCATCTTTCCCGGCGACCAAGAAGCGGTCCGGTCCTTGACGATCCCGTTGGCCGGATTGGCCTCGTTCCAGAAGTACAGAAATGCCCTTTCCGCAACTCGTCGAGCAACTCGGCCGTGGTGAGGGACCCCGCCGGGACATCCCCCGCGGCCGCTCCCAGGAGCAGCAGCACGAGTCCGGCGACGCGGCACGTTCCACGCACTCCTTTCGGTGCACTCCTGTTCATCCGTC
>JALGZO010000322.1 GCA_025774865.1 bacterium
GTCACGTTCCTGCACGAAGACGGTGCCGAGTCCGGTTCCTACCCGATCCCGGACCCGTACATGAACGACAACCAGCGGTCGCTGTGCAACAAGTGCCACAGAAAGGACATTGGCGACCACAACCCGTTCCCATAGAGTGTTTCCGGGACCCAACCGGAATTCTCTGTCGGCGAAACCGAAACGCCCGGGTCGACGGCCCGGGCGTTTCTATCACGGGACCGCTCCGATGTCGGTCAACCGCCAGTCTCTCTCTCGAGCGGTTCTGTCGCTTCTCGCTCAGTCTCTGATCTGTGCCGGGCGTCTGGGGGCGGCCGATCCGCCGGCCAGTGCGCAGCTGGTCGTCTATGTCGAGGTCCCTCGGGACGTCGCGAGTCAGACGACGATCACCGTGGCGGACGTCGCGCTTCTCGGGGAGTCGACGGTCCAGTCGCTCGAGCCTCTCGTCGAAGAGCTGAGTGCCCACGAACTGGCCGGCCGCGAACTTCGGTTCGTAGACCAAGATGTTCCCGCGGGCTTCTACGAGGCCCTGGCGATCGGGCTGGATCGGGTCGAGGGTTCGATTGGAAAGGCCACGATCCGGCCGGAAGTTCCACCCGAGGCGTTGCGCCTTCCTCTGGAGTTATGGCTCTCGAGCGGGGAGGCCACGCTGGTCGCGATCCGGTGGGTCCCGCGGGCGATCGATCCCGACGACCCGGTCCACCGACCGAAGCTCGACGTCACGATTCCCGACGCTTCTCCCCTGGGGTCCCTCGCCTTCGTCACGAACGAAGGATCCGGCAATCTGTCCGTTGTCAGTCTCCCCTCCCGCCGCGTCGTCGATGTCGTCCGGACCGGGGAGGGACCTCGAGGGATCGTGTACTCGCGAATCCTTCAGCGTCTGTACGTGGCCAACTCCTCTTCCAACAGTGTGGACGTGATCGACGGCCTCTCGCGGAGGCGGATCAAGACGACGATCACACAGTTCGGCGACGAGCCGTCGCGCGTCGCGCTTTCGCCGGATGAGAGCCGGCTCTACGTTCTCAACTACGGCTCCGCCGTGCTCTCCATTCTCGACGCCGAGTCCCTGCAGGAAATGTCGAGGACTTTCGTCGGTCAGGAGCCACGGGGTATGGTGATCGATCCGACGAGCGGCTTCGTCTACGTGGCGAGTCGTCTGGCCCCGGCCATCCGGGTCTTCGATCCGGCGCGTCCGGATCGCGAAATCTGGCTGCCGGCGGAAGTGTCGCCGTCGGAACTCGCCTTCGACCGGAGTGCGAGGCGGTTGCACGTCGCCGGTGCGAACCAGCGGATCCTCTCGGTTGTCGCGGTCGAGACGCAGGCCGTGCTCGAACGCCTGAACCTTTGTTCGGAGGCCGTGGGCCTCGCTTACAACCCGCGGTCGCGCCGCCTGTACGCTTCTCTGGCGGACTGTCGCGAGCTCGCGGCGTTGAGCCCCGAGGCGGGGCTGGAGATCGAGTCGGTCCGGCTCGACGATCCCCCCGGGCTCATCTCGTTCGCTCCCGACTACCGGGAGTTGCTTGTGGCGTCCCCCTCGACCCACGAATTACTGTTCTACAACGTGAACAGCCTGCAGCTGGTGGGGAAGGCCGCGGTGGGCGGCCGCCCGTTCATGGCCGTGGTCCCGAGGTAGTGATGCTCACCGGTCTCAAGGGATGGTCGCGCGCTCTCGGCGTTCTCGTGGGAGTGGCTCCTGCGCTGGCCGTTTTCGGGCCACGGCCGGCCCGCGCGGTCCTCTCGGACAACCTGCAGGGCTTCGCGGACATTACCACCGTTCAGTCGGAGGTCGACGGCGACCAGCGGAACAGTCTGGCGCAGCAGTACACGGCGAACTGGTCCAAGAAGGTGGTCCCCTACGTCACGGCGAGGGCGTCGTTTCGTTACTCCCGGTTGGATCTGAAGAACGAGGCGCTTCCGGACATCTCGCGCGAGGAGACTCAGCCTTCGGGAGAGTTGTTTTGGATGCACCCGCAGTTCTCTCTCAGCTCGACCGCCCGCCGGCGAACCGTGAAGGCGAACCTCGTGTCCGGGCGGCAGGTCGCCGACAACGTGGCATTGACGTTCACCAGTCGCGATCTGCGGTACCCTCGTCTGTTGCTCCGGTACGACTGGGATCACATCTTTGAAGTCGACAGCAGGCGGGATCGCGACACGAAGGACCAGAGGATCCAGAGTCGCCTCGACCACACCATGCGGAGCCATGATCTCGCGTACAGCTACACGTGGCGGCACGCCGACAACATCGTCTCCGGGGTCACGAGCACCGAAAACAGCCACCTCTTCCTTTGGAAAGTACCGGTCTATCGGCCGCATCGCAAGCTGACCCTGACGTCCAGCTACAGGTTCACGC
>JALGZO010000323.1 GCA_025774865.1 bacterium
GTAACCGGTCAGCGCATCCGTGGACGCCTTCGTCTGCGGGGGCATCTAACGTACCGTCTTGATGGTCATGCCGCGACTCCGCAGCTGCGTGGTGAGTCCGAGTTTCGCGAACACTAGCTCTCCACTCCCTGCGGCACGCTTGCCTCGAGCACGCGGTGGATGGACTTCAATCGCTCGAGCAATCCCTCCATCCGATCGAGGCGCGTCATGCTCATGGCGTCGCACAAGGCCTCGTGGGGTTCCGGGTGCGTCTCCAGGAAGACGGCGTCGGCGCCGGCGGCGACGCCCGCCCGTGCGAGCAGCTCGATGTACTCCGGCTCGCCCCCGGCGGGGTCGTCGGAGCGTACGCCGTAAATGCGGACCGCGTGGGTCGCGTCCATCACGACGGGAACGCCGAGCTTCTGCATCTTCGCGAGCGCGCGCATGTCCACGACGAGGGTACGATAGCCGAAGTTGCTGCCCCGCTCCGTCAGCATCACGTTCTCGTTACCCGCTCGCCGGATCTTCCCGAGGGTCGCGGCCATGTCCTCGGGAGCCATGAACTGACCCTTCTTCACGTTGAGAGGGACGCCGGTGCGGGCGGCCGCGACCACGAGGCGCGTCTGCTGGCACAGATAGGCGGGAATCTGGATGACGTCGAGAACCGCGGCGGCGGGGGCCACGTCCGAGAGATCGTGCACGTCGGACAGCACGGGAAGGCCGGTCTCGCTGCGCACCTTCTCGAGCACCCGCAACCCCTCCTCCGCGCCGGGGCCCTGGTAAGACTCCTCGGAGGAACGGTTGTCCTTGAGGAACGAGCTCTTGAAGATGACCGGCACCCCGACGCGCTGCGAGATGTTCGCGAGCTCCTCCGCGACCGTCAGGCAGAGCGCTTCGCTCTCGATGACGCACGGCCCGGCGATCGCGGCGAGCGGAGCTCCGCCGCCGATGGGAATCCCAGCGACCGTGATCTGGCTCACCGCGCCTCTCCCACATTCACCGATTGGGACGCGGTCGCGTCCGCCCATGACGCGTCCTCGGCGGGGTCATCTGCCTTCTTCAACGCCGCGCCGACGAACCCGTGAAACAGCGGATGTGAACGCCCGGGCCGGGAGCGGAACTCCGGATGGAACTGACACCCGACGAACCAGGGATGATCGGGCAGCTCCATGATCTCGACGAGGCCCTTCTCCGGCCACCGACCACTGAAGACGACGCCCGCGTCTTCGAACTGCTTCTCGTAGCGCTTGTTGAACTCGAAGCGATGCCGGTGCCGTTCGAACACGGTCGACGTGCCATAGACGGACGACGCGAACGTGCCGGGAAGGAGTGCGCACTCGTAGGCTCCTCGCCGCATGGTGGCTCCCTTGTCGACGACGAGCTTCTGCTCGGGAAGGAGATCGATGACGGGGTGGGTCACATCGGGAGCGAACTCGGCGGAGCCGGCACCGTCCAGGCCGACGACATGGCGCCCGATTTCGATGGCCGCGACCTGCATCCCGAGACAAATGCCGAGGAACGGCACGCGACGTTCACGCGCGAACCGGACCGCCGCGATCTTGCCTTCGATTCCGCGGGAGCCGAATCCACCCGGCACGAGGACTCCGTGGGCCGAACCGAGAATCTTCTCGAGCGAGGCCGGCTTGAGAGCCTCCGCGTCCACCCACTCGACCCGAGTGCGCACGCCGTGTTCGACGCCGGCCAGGAGCAGCGACTCGTGGATCGACTTGTACGCGTCCTGCAGATCGACGTACTTCCCGCAGACGGCGATTCGCACCGGCTTCCGCGCCTTCCGCGCGCGCTCGAGAAAGCTCTCCCACTCCGAAAAGTCCAGCGGGCGATCCTCCAGACCGAGCTTCTTGCCGGCGATGGCCGGGAGCCCGGCGTGGTAGAGGTTCTGGGGAACCTCGTAGATGCTGGAGACGTCGGGAGCCGCGATCACGGCCTCGGTTTCCACGCTGCAATAGAGCGCGATCTTCTCGCGGATTCCCTTGGGAATCTCGCGATCCGTCCGGCAGAGAATCACGTCCGGCTGGATTCCGATCTGGCGCAGTTCGCGTACCGAGTGCTGCGTGGGCTTCGTCTTGAGCTCCCCCGCGGTCGCGATGTGCGGCAGGAGGGTGACGTGAATGAACAGGAGGTTCTCGCTCCCCACGTCGAGCCGAAGCTGACGGACCGCCTCCAGGAACGGCAGACTCTCGATGTCGCCGACCGTGCCTCCGACCTCGACGATCACCACGTCGCGCCGATCTCCGTCGGAGAGCTTCCGGATCCGATCCTTGATCTCGTCCGTGATGTGCGGAATCACCTGAACGGTACCGCCGAGATAATCTCCGCGCCGTTCCATCGAGATCACGCGGTGATAGATCTGGCCGGCGGTGACGTTGTTGTCGCTCGAGAAGGATTGATCGAGGAAGCGCTCGTAGTGCCCGAGGTCCAAGTCCGTCTCGGCACCGTCGTCAGTGACGAACACCTCGCCGTGCTGAAACGGGTTCATCGTCCCGGGGTCGACATTTATGTACGGATCCAGCTTCAGAAGCGTCACGGAGAAGCCCTGGCACTTGAAGAGGCGCCCCAGAGATGCCGCCGCGACTCCCTTCCCCAGCGCGGAGACGACGCCGCCCGTTACGATCACGTATTTGGTCATCCGACGACCCCTTCTCGTCTGAGAATCGATTCCACCACCGCGACATCCTCCGGAACGTCGACGCAGGTCGGGTACGTTTCGATCTCCCTCACCCTCACCTTCCAGCCCATCCTGAGCGCACGGAGCTGCTCCAGGTCCTCCAACGCCTCGATCCCGCGCCGCGGCTCCGCCACGAACCGCGCGAGGGCCTGGGCCCGGAAGCCGTAGACCCCGACGTGCTTGAGGCACTCCCGTTCGACACGGTCATCCGTGAGCGGCACCGCGCCCGCCCCCCCGACCCGGAAGGGGATCGGCGCCCGGGAGAAGTAGAGCGCATTTCCGCGGTCGTCGACCAGGACCTTCACGACGAGTGGATCGTGCCGCTCCGCCTCGGTCACTCCCCGGACCCCGAGCGTCGCCATCGAAACCTCGGGGTCCCGGAACGCATCCACGAGGCGGTCGACCGATTCCGGACGGAGCATCGGCTCGTCGCCCTGCAGGTTCAGGACGATGTCCGCTCCGAGGCCCTCGGCCGCCTCGGCGACACGGTCCGTGCCCGTCACGTGGTCGGGACGCGTCATCCGCACCTGGACGCCCTCGGCCTCCGCCGCCCGTGCGATCCGCTCGTCGTCCGTGGCCACGACGACCCAGCGCACCGCTCGGGCCGCCCTCGCCGCCTCGGCGACCCATCCGATCATCGGTCGACCCAGTATGGGGACGAGTGGCTTGCCGGGAAACCGCCGCGACGCGTACCGCGCCGGAATGACCGCGGCGACGGTCGGCGTACCGGAAAGCGGAGAGGCCGCCCCGTCCGCGCCGAACGCCGGCGAGGAAGAGGCGGCCTCGATCCCGAGACCGGCGATGTCGCGAGGCTTCCTCAGAGGACGGCGCCCTCCATCGACTCGATCGTGGTCCGCACCTCGTCCGCGGAGCTCTTCAAGAGAGCCTTCTCGTCTTCGGTGAGGTCCAGCTCGATGATCTTCTCGACGCCTTCGGCTCCGAGAACCACCGGCACTCCGAGATAGATGCCTTCCTCGCCGTACTGTCCGGACAGGTAGGCGGAGCATGCATTTCAGGCCTTCTTCTCTGGCAGCGGATGGACCGCCACTCGCTTGCGGTTCTTACGGAAGCGCTCGAACAACACCGCGCCGTCGATCAGGGTGAACAACGTGTGGTCGTTACCGACCCCGACGTTTCTGCCGGGATGATAGCGGGTACCACGTTGTCGGACCAGGATCGACCCTGCGGTCACGTGTTGTCCCGCGCCGACCTTAACTCCAAGGCGTTTGGACTTGCTGTCACGCCCGTTCCGGGAGCTTCCTCCCGCCTTCTTGTGGGCCATTGTGCTTCCCTCGTTCTATCCCCACCTCAGGCGGGGACGATCTCCTTGACCCGGATTTCGGTAAACGGCTGCCGGTGCCCGCGCTTCTTCTGATACCGCTTGCGGCGCTTCTTGTGGAACACGACGATCTTCGGCTCACGACCCTGATCCACGACCTCCGCCACGACGCGGGCCCCTTCCACGGTGGGCTTCCCGACCGTGACGCCGGACTCACCGTGAACGAGGAGAACGCGCTCTAGCTCGACCGTCTCCCCCACCGGTGTCTCCACCTGGGGGATTCTCAGGGTCTCGTCGGGCTCGACCCGGAATTGGCGGCCGCCCGTCTGGACGATGGCATACACGGAGCACCTCACCGATTCTTCGCTGATCCCAAAACCCAGCCATTGAACGGGATCCCGGCCCCGGTGTCAAGGGCCCCCCGGCGGATCCCGGCCAGACCAGGCCGGGGCGCTACCCGAGCTTCTCCGAGATGTCCTGTCCGCGATCGTTGATCAGCTTCATGTCGTCCAGCTTGAGCGACCAGTCCTGGCGGACGTCGACGGCGATGTCGAACCGGTTCTCCAGGGCCACGATCCGATCGAAGCCCTCCTCCAGCAGGTAGTCGGCGCGGCGCGGGTGAACGAAGATCTCGATTCGCGAGAGCAACGTGTTGCGCCCGACGCGGCGCAGAATGCGCTCCACCTTCATCAGGAGTGCGCTCTCCGAGAGCACCTGACCCGTCCCGGCGCACTCCGGACAGGAGATGGAGTAGTACGACGACGTCGCGGGACGTACCCGTTGGCGAGTCATCTCCACGAGCCCGAGGTCGGAGACGGGATAGGTCTTCGTCCGCGCTCGGTCCTTCCGCAGGTGGCGTCTCAGCTCCTCCAAGATGGCGGCGCGATTCTCCTCACTCTCCATATCGATGAAATCGATCACGACGAGACCGCCGAGATCACGGAGTCGGAGCTGCCGCGGGATCTCGCGGGCCGCCTCCATGTTGCAGCGGAAGATCGTCTCCTCCTGATCGGACTTGCCTTTGTACCGGCCGGTGTTGATGTCGATGGCGATGAGCGCCTCCGCCTGGTCGATGCAGAGATAGCCGCCCTTCTTCATCCATACCTTGCGATGGAGACTCTTCTCGATCTCCGGCTCGATGTCGAAAGAATCGAAGATCGGCACTTCGTCCGAGTACAGCTCGACCCGCTCCCGGAGCTGGGGCGATACCGACTCCACGTATTCGAGGATCTGATCGAACTCGTCGCGGTCGTCGACGATCAGACGATCGAACTTGTCGGTGAAGACATCCCTGATGAGCCCCGTCGTCAGGGTCATGTCCTGATGGATGTGCGACGGCGCCTTCGCGCCCTTCGCGTCGCGTTGGACCTTCTTCCAGAGGCCATGGAGATACCGGATGTCGGACTCGAACGCCTCCTCCGGCTCCCCGACCCCGACCGTTCGAACGATCAGCCCCGTCCCCGCCGGGCGATGCTTCTGGATGATCTGTCGGAGTCTCGCGCGTTCGGTACGGTCCTCGATCTTTCGGGACACGCCCACGTGATCCATGTCCGGCATCAAGACGACGAACCGTCCCGGCAGAGTCACCTGCGCGGTCACGCGAGGTCCCTTCGTTCCGATGGGCTCTTTCATGACCTGGACGAGGATCTCGTCGCCCTTCTTGAGCTGGTCCTCGATGGGAACGCGCTTCGCGCTCTCCCGGCGGGATCGACCGGGGCGGTCTTCGTCGTCGTCCACCTCGAGGCTGTCGGGATCGGGGTGTAGATCCGAGACGTGGAGGAACGCCCCCTTGTCCAGACCGATATCCAAGAACGCGGCCTGGATCCCAGGCAGGATCGCCGTGACCTTGCCCTTGAAGACGTCTCCCACGATGCGTCGCTGATCGGGCCGCTCGATCATGAACTCGACGAGCTGGCTGTCCTCCAGGATTGCCACGCGGGTTTGACCGGGCTCGGCCGCGACCACGATTTCCAGAAAGCCTTCGGTCGGTTCGCTGCCGTCACGCCCCTTCGAACCCGAGGGGCGAGATCTACGCCGTCCTCCCCCGCGCGAGCGCGATCTTCGCTTGGTCTCTCGGGTGGTCTTCTCCCGGGTCTTCGTTCCTGCTTCCTTGGCCAATGGGGTTTCCTTTCATGAGACGTACAGCCCCTCCGACCGGACGTACTGCTCCACGGGATCGGTCACCAGGTACCGAATCGACCCGCCCTCGCGGACGAGCCGACGAATCTCGGACGAAGAGACCTCGATCAAAGGTGTGGAGAGTACGGTGGTGCATTTCTGGATCCGTTCCGGCAGGTCCGAATGGCGAACCCCGGAGCGGCTCAGCACCACCACGGTCGCGTCCTCGAGCAGGACCTGATGGTCCTTCCAGCTATGGAGGTCGCGGGCGCTGTCGGCTCCTATCAAGAGGTAATGCTCCGTGTCTTCAGGATGCTCGGCGCGAATTGCGCGCAGCGTCTGCACGGTGTACGAAGGTCCGTCCCGGCGCAGCTCGAGATCGGTGACCTCGAAGTACGGGTTGTCCCGGCAGGCCAGGTCGGTCATGTGTAATCGTTGGTCGGGACTCGTCGGGACGGTCCCCTTGTGAGGCGGAATCCGAGCCGGGACGAACAGAATTCGATCCAGCGGCACGAGGCTACGCGCCAGTTCGGCCACGATCAGGTGGCCGATGTGGATCGGATCGAACGTCCCTCCGAAGATCCCGAGTCGAAGGCTCATCGCAGAACCACTCCGGCGGGCAGCGTCTCCTGCGCGGCGCGCGCGAGTTTGGCCTCGGGCGAATCGGGCCACCGCTCGGTGACCGTTTGGAGCCAGATGGCCGCTTGGTCCCACTTCTGGCGATTGCGGTAGATGTCCCCGATGCCGAGGGCCGCCTTCGGTGCCCACTGCGTCTCGGGGTAGTGCTGGACGACGTACTCGAACTGAATCTTCGCGGACCGGAGGCGCTGCTGTTTCTCGTAGAAGCGCCCCGCCTCGTACTCCCTCCGGGCGAGTCGTCTCCGGCAGTCCGCCATGGCGGAATCGGCTTCCGCTCCAAAGCGGCTCTCGGGATAGTCCCGGTGAAAGTCCTGCAACAGACGGACGGCCCGCTCGGTCTCCGTCTGGTCGCGGTCGTAGGGAAACGTCATGGAATAGGCGCACAGCGCGATCTTGAATCGCGACTCCTCGACGTGGGGCGAGCCCGGGAAGTCGAGGACGACGTCTTCGTACTCGCCTTGCGCGAGTACGTACTCCTCCATCCCGAAGCGGGCGTCGCCGAGTCGGACCTTCGCCAGCGGCGTGAGCGCGGTTCCCGGGTGCGTCCGGATGAAATGCTGGAGCAGCTCGGCGGCGTCGTAGTAGTCGCCGTCTTCGAGTCGCTGTTCCACATGGCTCATGATCTGATCCGGGGTCGCGTCCACGGGAAGGTCGTTCCCGCCGCACCCCACCCAGATCAACATCACGACGAGGGAGAGATGCTCTCCTCCCGACGATCGCAAAAGTCGCATCGGGCTCCGGTTCGCCTCATTCGGCGACGTCTCGATTCGTGAAAAAGATCACGGCCAGCCCGGTGACGATCCCGACGACGATCGCGGGCTCCACCAGCGGGTGGAGCTGCGTCCCCTCCGACCCCGTGCCACTCGCCTGGGGATACCCCGGCGAGGGGGGGATGCGCGAAGCGTTCACGGTCTCCTCGACCACCTCGCTTCGTCCCTCGGACGTCCAGAGAGTCTCTCCCGCCGAACTCAGGGTGAACGCGAGATGCACTTCCGCGCTCCGGTCGATCGACCGGGGGCCGACAAACCGGGCGCGCTTCGAGCGGAGAATCCGATAATCGGACTTCACGATCTCGAACTCCAACGCCGGGAGCGAGTCCAGAGGAGGCAGACCGGCTTCCGCGAGCGCTGCATCGGCTCGCTGCTTGTCTTCCTCCGACATCTGCGGTTCCGGATCCCGAGCGTCCGCGTTCAACCCCCACTCCCGGAGACGTTCCACGACGATGCTCGCGATTACCGGTCCCGCATCGTGCGTTGCGGTCGCGCGAACCACGACGGTGTCTTCGAGGTCTGTGGGAAAGTTCACCATGGCTTGATCCAATGCCTTGTCCAGCGCCCCCCGATAAAACTTGCGGGGGCTCAAAGCGAGCTCTTGGTCGCGGCCGGTATCGTCCCGGCCGAAGTTCCAGCGGATCCCCACACGGTGGCTGGGGTCGAACGTCCCGTCACGGTACGAGTAATCGACGAGCAGTCCGCGACGCGCGCGAATCCCGAAGCCGGCGGCCCAGGGTTTCATGGCGTCGTCCGAATCGGTCCCCAACCGGCTGCCGGCTCGCAGGGCCAGCCGATTCCGGAACCAGTACTCCAGCCCGACCGCCCCGTGCGAGCCGGGCCCGTTCTCCCAAACTACTTCCGAGTCGACGCGAAGTTCCCCGAACGTCGCCCCCAGGCCGAAGGCGGCCTGGGTGGGGAGCTGCTCGTCGACCCCGTCGACGTAGCCTATCGCGGGCCCCCAGTTGCGGAGCGCGGCGGCGAGGTTCCAGCCCTCCACGTAACGATAGTTCAATCCGGCGTCCAAAGCCCACCCTGTGGCCGATTGCTCCGCAAGTGAGCTTCGCAGCCCCTTGAGCGCAAGGCCGGCATCCAGCCCGAAGAAGAGTGGACGGGCGGCCCCGAGGGCCACCGCGACGTCGGATTGCCCGATTTCGGGCTCTCCGACCACGTTCCCGAACTCGGACACCGACAGCGACCGGACCGAGAGACCGAGTGCCCCCCGGCCCCAGGCCTGAACTGCCCCCAGGTAACCCGAACGGACGCCTTCGAGCCAGTTGAAATAGCTGCCGGCGACCTGGCGGCCTCCGGACCCGGCCATGAGAGCGGGATTGAACGTGAGGGCGTCGGCCCCCTCTGAAACCGCCGTGCCCGCCCCGGCGAGACCCTCGATCCGCGGTCCGGCTCCGAGACTCAGAAAGTGAAACCCCGTGGTTTCCGGGCCGGTCTCGGCCGCGCCGAGGGAAGGCCGCCCGAGGACGATCGTGGCCACGAGGCACCACCGGATTCCGCTCACCGCTGGCCTCCCCTCAACACCGCCACCTTGCGGATCTCCTCCACCTCATCGGCCTTGGCCCGAATGAAGTAAATCCCGGACGCCACCGCTCGCTGCTCGGCGGAGTTCCCGTCCCAGGTGACGAGACCCTCCCCGTCCAGCGTCCGCACCAGCCGGCCGGCGAGGTTGTAGATCTCCACGTGGATCACGGTCGCGTCGGACTCGGCCGAAAACGTGACGACCTCTCCGGCCATCGGGTCGAACCAGTTGCGGTCGATGTACAGGACCTGATCCGAACTCGCGCGGCCCTCGCGGAGGGTCACGAACGCCGATTCGACCACGGAGAGGAATGGTGTCGACGCCGTGATCGTGACCTCCTTCGTGCCCGGGCTCCGCGAATTCGTGTGGGACACGGGGTACTCGAGTAGGTACCCACCGTCGAGTTCGTCCGTCAGCGTGTCTGGCGAAGCGAACTCGGAATCGAGTCTCGACAGGTCCGCCGATACGGTGAGACCCGGCCGGTCCCAGAACGTGCGGACGCGGAGCGTGTCGCCGCGGGACACCTCGGCGTTCTCGTTGAG
>JALGZO010000324.1 GCA_025774865.1 bacterium
CAACCTGGACGGGCACCTGGACTGCTTCGTCGCCAACGGGCACGTGGTCGACTACGTCGAAGGCTTCTCGCAGAGCATCACCTACGCGCAGCAGAATATGCTGTTCGTCGGCGGTCCGGATCGGAGATTCAGAAATGTGGCGGACGAGAGCGGCGAGTGCTTCCGCCGAAAGAGGGTCAGCCGGGGCGCGGCGTTCGGGGACTACGACAACGACGGCGACGTGGACATCCTGCTGATGAACTCGGGGCAGCGTGGGGAGCTCCTGCGGAACGATGCTCCGCCGACGGATCGCTGGGTGAAGATCCGACTCGTCGGAGAGCCTCCCAACACCGGAGGTATTGGGGCGAAGGTGCGGATTCACTTCGAAGATAGAGAGATCTCCCGCGAGGCGAGGTACGCCGGGAGCTATCTGAGCAGCAGTGATCCCACGATCCACGTGGGACTTCCTTCGGGTATAACGGACGGTCGGGTGAACGTGCTCTGGCCCGGGGGCTCGCAATCGACCGTGCCGTTTCGGGCGGGGACGCTTCTCCTCGTTCATGAAGCTGAACCGGATCCTTGATCACTGGAGGTCTTGCTGCGCCTCGCAGCAATCGTCGGTCACCGACGCGATCGCTCTGGTGGGCGAGGAGTCGCTTCAGCGATCGGCGCCTCCCGTTTGAGCTCATGCGCGTCCTGCGATACAGTGGAGCCGTAGCTCCTCCGAGCGACTCGTCGTCCCGAAGCCACCATCGGGAGGGAGCCGCATGACCAGTCTCCGATTCGCCGCCGCGGCGATTCCTCTTCTTCTCGCCACCCGTGTGCTCGCGGACTGGAGCCCCGACTTTCGGGTGACCACGGACCCCGAGAGCTCGAACACGGGAATCGACGGTGGGCGGAACGTGATCGTCGAGGACGGATTCGTCATGATCGTCTGGAGCGACGACCGCGACGGCAACCGGGAGATCTACTTCCGCGAACGTCTGAACGACGTGTGGGGTGCACCGGTTCGCCTGACCACGAACGCGGGCAGCTCCACTCATCCCGCGATCGGGCGCTTCCCGGGAGAGGTCCGTGTGGTGTTCGAGGACGATCGGACGGGACACCCGGAGATCTGGACGAAGCGCAAGACCATGGGTATCTGGAGCCCCGACTCGTGCTTGACGTGTGACGATTTCGAGTCATCGCGACCCTCCCTCGACTACCGCGGGATCCACCTCGTGTGGGAGGAGACGAAGGACGGCAACCGCGAGATCTACCACCGCGAACATCCCATGGGCGGTGTCTGGGGACCGGCGTTCCGCGTCTCGAGCGACGGCGGCGAATCGAGTCATCCCTCCGTCGCAAGCCCGACCGAGATCGATTTCACGCGGGGAGCGGGACCGCTCGTGCTCGTCGTCTGGCAGGACGATCGCGACGGGAACCTGGAGATCTACTCACGCCAATTCGACGTCTTCGACGGCTGGTCCGCGGAGACCCGCGTCACGAACGATCCGGGGAGCTCGAGATTCCCCACGGCCACTGTCGAGTGGGGCGGTTGCTCCGACGTGGTCTTCACGGCGAATCGGGTCGTGTGGCAGGACGACCGCGACGGCAATGACGAGATCTACTTCGCGCAGGGCGAGTTCGGCGCGTGGTCGATCGAGTCCCGGGTCACGACGACCTCGACCCCCTCCCGGCACCCTTCTCTCTTCTCCGCCTATCACTGGGCCCAGGGTCCGTTCGGGCTCGTGCCCTGCACGTTTCCCGCCATCGCGTGGGAAGAGCGGACGGCCGCCGACTCCGCGGCGTCGATCCGGTTCGTAGACCTTCACGGGGAGGAGCCGGAGGTTGCCATCAGCGACCTCGACGCCGCCGGGATCCACCCGTCTCTCGTCCTCGAACACGAGCAAATGATCGGGGGCGACGGAGCTCGCCGGGCGGTCGTCGTCTGGGAAGACGCGCGAGACGGAAACTCCGAGATCTACTTCTCCGAGAACGAGTGGGACTTCACCGTGACCGGCGTCACACTGCCCCACGAGACCACGAGCTCATTGCGGCTAGGTCCCGCTTACCCCAACCCGTTTCACACCGCGACCCGGTTCACGTTGCGGTTGCTGAACGACGGTGCGATCGATGTGCGGGTCGTGAGTGCGGCCGGGCGGGAGGTCACCCGGCTCTTTCGAGGGATCAGGCCGGCCGGCGCCCCCCGTTTCGCCTGGAACGGCGAGGACGCCAGCGGCGACGTGGTCACGGCCGGCACCTACTTCGTGGTCGTGAGCGACGCGAAGGGCATCGTCGCCCGGCGGATCGTGCGCCTCCGCTGAGCTACCTCACCAGCGTGACCTTGCTCGTCTCATGCGCGTCGCCCGCCCGCAGCTCGA
>JALGZO010000325.1 GCA_025774865.1 bacterium
TCCGTCATTGCGAACGGGCTTCGTGCTGGCGGCCGCGCTGCGTCCGGGCGGTGCGCCCGGAGGCGTGATCCTGATGGGAGAGCGAGACCGCCACTACGTGAGGCGCGAGCTGCACCTGCTGCGCGCCGTGGCGGAGCGCGCGTCCGCCCACCTCGAGAGAATCGAGCTGGCGCGCCGGATCCACGAGGAGCAGACGGAGCGGCGGCGCCTGGACGCATTGCACCGCGCGAAGAGCGAGTTTCTCTCACGTGTGTCCCACGACCTGCAGACACCGCTCACTTCGATCTCCTGGTCCGTGCAGAACCTTCTCGACGGGGTCGTGGGCGAGCTGGCCCCGACCCAGCGAGAGTACCTCGACGAGATCGATCACTCCTGCGGCTACCTGAACCGACTCGTGCAGAACCTCCTCCGGCTGAGCCGGCTCGAGCGCGGAGAGCTCGAGGCGCACTGTAGTCGAATCGACGTGGCCGAGGTCGTGCAGAGCGGCCTCCGGACCGTCGGCGCCGTGGCCCGCCGCCACGACGTGAAGCTCGAGCCGGCGCTGTCCGGCGACCCGGCGATTGCCTGGGCCGACCCCGATCTCCTGGAGGAAGCGCTCGTGAACATCCTCGAGAACGCCGTGGAGTTCTCGCCACCGGGCGGCTCCGTGGATGTGACGCTGGAGAACGGCGAAGATGGCGCTCGGATCCGCGTCCGGGATCACGGCCCCGGCCTTCCGCCGGGGGGTGCGGCCTCGCTCTTCGATCGATTCTCGCAGGGACCCCGAAGTCCGTGGTCCCGTCGGGAAGGGTTCGGACTCGGATTGTTCATCGCGAGCGTTCACCTCGGCCTGATGGCCGGTAGCCTGAGCGCGGACGATCATCCCGAGGGTGGAGCCGTGTTCACCTGCTCATTGCCGACCCACGGGCCGGGTCCGAAGGAGTCCTCTTGAAGGCCACCGTGCTCGTCGTCGACGACGATCCCGCGCTGCGTCGTTTTCTCACGGACCGTCTCGAGTTCCTCGGACATCACGTCGAGACCGTCGCGGACGGAGAGGCGGCGCTCGCCGCGGCCGAACACAATCGCTTCGATCTCGTCTTGCTGGACCTGAGCATGCCGGGTCTGACCGGTTTCGAAGTTCTCGATCGCCTCCGAGCGAAGTCCAATGACGAGGAGATCGTGGTCCTGACGGCGCACGGCTCGGCGGAGAAGATCGTGGACGCGATGCGCCGCGGCGCGAACGACTTTCTCACGAAGCCCGCGGACATGACCCTTCTCGAGCGGGTCCTGGAGCGCGCGCTCGAGAAGCGGCGGCTTCAACGCGCGAGCCGCGCGCAGGCCGACCGGCGGGGTGGGCTCGTGCTGGGGTCCTCGCCGATCATGCGCGACCTGGTGAGCACGGTCGATCGCGTTGCGCAGGCGGACACGGCGGTCCTCTTGAACGGCGAGAGCGGTACCGGCAAGCAGGTCTTCGCCGAAGCGATCCATGCGCGCAGCCCGCGCGAGAAGGGGCCGTTCGTCTACGTGAACTGCGTGGCCATCTCGGACGAGCTCATCGAATCCACGCTCTTCGGTCACGAGCGCGGTGCGTTCACCGGCGCCGTTCAGCGGAAGGAAGGGCGTCTCGAGGCGGCCGCGGGGGGCACGGCGTTCCTCGACGAGATCGGCGACATCACGCCGCGTTTGCAAGCGAAGCTCCTGCACTTCCTCGAAGAGAAGACGTTCGAGCGGGTCGGCGGGGGGCAGACTCTGCGGGTGGACTGCCGGCTCGTCGCCGCCACGAATCGGAACCTCGCGAAGGACGTGGAAGAAGGCCGCTTCCGAGAGGATCTGTTCTATCGCCTGAACGTGATCACGCTGGAAATCCCGCCGCTCAGGGAGCGTCGCGAGGACATTCCGGTTCTCGCCCGGGCTTTCGTGGAACGCTACGCGGCGGAGACGAAACGGCCCGAGCTCGAGCTGGCCGACGAGACGATCGCGGCTCTTCGCGCCTTCGACTGGCCGGGCAACGTGCGCCAGTTGAAGAACGCGATCGAGCGGATGGTGGTCCTGGCGCCCGGCTCCCGACTCGAGCCTGGTCTGTTGCCGCCGGAGATTCGTCGGGCGGGCGCCGAACTCGATCCGGTCGCGGACAGCGAGAGTCGCTGGAAGGATTCGCTGGCGGAGGCGAAACGGCGGATCCTCCGCGAGGCCCTCGCCCGGAGCGACGGAAACCAGACGCGAGCCGCCGAGTATCTCGGCCTCCAGCGCAGTTATCTCAACCGGCTCTTGAAGGATCTCGGAGTGGAGTAGAGGGAGGCTCCCGGCGGGAACCTCCCTCGGGGTGGAACCTACTCGGTCGAGTCCAGGCACTGCT
>JALGZO010000326.1 GCA_025774865.1 bacterium
GCGCGAAGATCGCGGTGTACGAGGCCGGGTTTCTCGGCGACCCCGGTCACCTGCTGGGATTCCGCGAGATCGAATGCCACGGGGGGTTCGCGGCCCAGAACGCCATCGACGGCCATTTCGGCTTGCCTGGTCGCGCGGCCGCTGACGTGCGCATCACGTGGCCCGGGTCCGCGGGTTCGAACGTCGTTCAGGACCTGACCGGGGTTCCCGTTCCCGGGCGCTTCGTCATTCACGAGGGGCAGACAGCGACGTTCGCGCCGGAAGTCGGTGGCGATGACGGGGCACTCGGGATCCGCGTGACTCCGAATCCGACCCGCGGGCCGGTGGTGATCGAGCTCGCGCGACCCGCCAGCGCGCCGCGAGGCGCCGCGATCTTCGACGCGGCTGGGCACCTCGTCAGCCGCATCGAGGCGGACAGTCGGAGCTCGACCCAGCTGACCCGCTTGACTTGGAATGGACGCAACCGCGACGGTCGAGCCGTTTCGGCGGGCATCTATTTCGTCCGGATCCTCGGCACCGAGAAGTCAGCGGGCGCGCGCATCGTCGTCCTCCGCTGAACCCGCAACCGGGGGGCTGATCGACCGGCTTTGCCCAAGGCCGACAGCCCCCCTCCTCCCCGCCACGCCCGCGCCCGGATCAGACGGGAACCCCTACGCGTTACCCGAGATAGCAGAGAGATAAGCGGGACGGGCGCGGACAGAAGTCCCGTTTGCTTGCATCGATCTGACTCGCGGGAGCACGTTCATTCCACCCCAAGAAGGGGGAGAATGTCACTCATTCGTCAGACTGTGCTCACGCTGGCGGTGCTCCTGGCCGCCATTACTCTCGCCACATCTTCCGGTGCCGTGTCGCCCACGGGCACCTGTGGTTTCGAAGGGGGGACGCTCCAGAACCCCACCGGCGCACCGGATCTTCGCACCGGAAACATCGTCGAGATCACTCCGGACTCTCCGGTCACCGTCGATAACTGCATCCCGCTGGGCAACAACACCGACTTCGGGTTCTGCGGGTTCATCTACCGCGACGTTCCGGCGTTCGAGCTGGTGGCCGGAAACGAGGTCGCCTTCGACCTCGGAGCCTTGAACAACGTCGACACTCGCCGCAACATCTACTTCGCCTCGGCGGGCTTCAATCCGGCTCCCCCGATTCATGACGGATTCGATATCACCACGAGCCAGAACATCGTCGCGGCGTCGGGCTGGACCCAAATTGTGCCCGACAGCCAGGTCCCACAGAATCCCCTGGGAAACAACACCGTCGGAGATTACGAGCTGATCTTCACCGCAGTGGCGCCGTTCTCCTTCCCGGGTGGCGGCCTCATCGTGGGATTCGGCGCATCTCCTCCGGGCGCTTACGCAGATCCGGGGTGTGAACAAGTCCTCGTGCACACGACCTCGGCTGACGCCAGTGGTCAGTTCTATTGTCGGTTCTTCTTCATGCCCGATCAGACGGCGGGCGTGCTGGATCCGGCGAACGCGGGCGGCGGCACCGCCGTTGCGATCGGTGGGATCATCATCGAGGGAACGAAACCCGTCTCGATCGATCCGGCGAGCTGGGCCGGGATCAAGAGCATGTATCGGGAAGGCGAATAGGGACGGTCACTCGCGTGCGGCTCCGGCGGGCACGAGTCTCGCCCGCCGGCCGCATGCGTGCCGGTGCGTCTCCACGACGCTAAGCCGGCCGGAGCGGGCTTCCGATTCAAGGGCTGGGGCCACCCCGCCCCGGGGGAAGCGTTCCGGTGGACCGTGGGCGTGGGTCTTCTGGTACGTGATCCTCGTTCGAATCTCATACGGAATGCTCGGCATCGGCATTGGGCTCGCCGGCGCCCTCTACCCACTCTTCTTCACCGTCCCGGTACTTCTCGGGGCCCTTGCCTACCTGCTCTTCGTCGAACGGGTCGTGGGCCTTCCCCGCCGCGGCAAGGGCGTAAGATTCGTCTGGAGGCTGGCGATCCCGTTCGCGCTGATCGCCGTCGGGCTCGCGTTCTTCACTCCGATCGATGGTCACGGCACCTATCTCGAGAACCTGTTTCAACGGGTCGCCGCTGACTGAGGCCTCCGAGCGGGACCGTGCTCCTCCGGGAGCGCGGCGCCCACCCGCTGGACTCCCCGTCTTCCGGCTCAAAAAATGAAGACAATCACACTTGACATCCTGTCGCGCAGACCGTACTTTCCAATATGTCAAGCAAACACGATCAAATGGAAAGGATATACGACATGGGCGACCAAGAAGTACCCCAGGAGCCGTTCTGGGCGCGTTGTGGAGATACCACCCCTCGTGACCGCCGCAATCTGAAGCGTGCGACGTGGACCCTCTTGGCGTGGGCCGTGA
>JALGZO010000327.1 GCA_025774865.1 bacterium
TTCCCACTCACGTCGGGCTTGACGGAGCTGGAGTCGCCGGCGAGGGAGCTGGCCGCGGGCTTCGAGGACACGATGCCGGCCGTCCTGTTGGCGGGTGGCGCGACGATCCGGTTCGCCTCCCTCAGTTTGAGGAACACCGCCGATCCCAACTCGGGGGACATCCGGCTGGACCGCCTCGAGTTGAAGGCCGCCGACCGCGACCTCGTACCGATCGATCTCGGTTCGGCCGTCTCGAGAATCGAGGCGTTCGTGGACGACGTGCTCTGGGCCGACAGCGGCAACCTCGATCCCGCGGCGACGACTGCCACCGTGGTCGCGGCCGAGCTGACGCTGTCCCCCGGCGTCGTGAAGGCCATCGAGCTCCGGGCGACGCTGCGCGAGGGGTCGAGCGCGGACGGCCTGCGGCTGGGGCTGGAGGCCTCGGGCGTCGGCGTCGTGCAGCCGACGAGCTCCGTGCTTTTCATCTCCGTCCTCGCGCAGGAGGGACAGTCGTTCCCATTCTGGACTCAGTCCGGGAACTTCACCGGCGCCTCCCTCTCGGAGAGCTGGGCGAACTTCCCCAACCCGTTCGCCGCGGGGCGGGAGGCGACGACCTTCGCGTTCAACTTGCCGCAGCCCGGTCGCGTGTCGCTGGAAATCTGGTCGGTGCGCGGCAAGCGAGTGCTCACGATCCTCGAGGACCTCCCGCTCGGGGCCGGGCTTCACCAGAACGAGACGTGGGACGGTCGCAACGGGCGCGGGAACGTCGTCGTGAACGGAGTGTATCTGGCCGAGATTCGCGTCGCGTTCGATGACGGATCGTCCGAGCGGCACCTGCGGAAAGTGGCGGTGGTGCGGTGAGAAGGCTCCGCGTCTTCCTGACCGCCGGCGCGCTGGTCATCCTCGGCGCCGGACCCGCGCGCGGGGACGACGACGCGGGGACCGGCTCGGTCTTCGCGTTCGGCGCGGGCAACCGGGCCCTCGCTCTGGGCGGCGCGTACGTCTCGGTGGCGGACGACGCGAGCGCAGCGGTGTGGAACCCGGCGGGGCTCGGGCTGCTGAACCGGAGCGAGCTGCAGGCGACTCATACGAGCCTCTACGGCCTGGACATCTCCGAGCAGTACGCGTCGCTCGCGGTGCCGAGCTGGCGCTGGGGCGTCGGTGCGCTCGATTTCCGCCGGTTTGGAGTGGACGGCATCGAGGAACGCACGGACCGGAACGTCCTGCTCGGAGACGACCTGCGTGACTCGCAGACCGAGGTGAAGGTGTCGTACGGGCGCGCGGTGAACGACGCATGGAGCCTCGGCGGCTCGATCAAGATGCGTCGGCACAGCCTGGCCGGGTACGACGACTTCGGAATCGGGCTCGATCTCGGACTCCTCGTCCGTCCGGGTGTCGCGTTGGGGAGCGACCGGTCCTGGGTCCGGCGGTGGGCGCTCGGGGCAGCCATCCGGAACGCCATCGAGCCGAGCTTGAGGCTCGACCAGGAAGGCGTGGCCGACCCCACGGCGATCCAGGCCGGCGTTTCGTACCGACATCCGTTCAAGACGTCCATGCTGGGCGAAGGCTACGTCCTCGGCGCGATCGACGTCGCGAAGGCGAAGCGGAGCGGAGCGAAGGGTCATCTCGGGATCGAGGTAGTTCCCCACCCCGTACTCGCCCTGCGCGCCGGCGCGAACGACGGCGAGTTCACGACAGGCGCCGGCATCCGCTGGCGTTCCTATTCGTTCGACTACGTCTACGAGAACAACCAGATCGACCCGTTGCACCGTTTCGGGGTCTCGATCGGCTTCGGGGCCACGGTGACGGAGACCCGTCAGGCGGCGCTCGATCGGCGGGAGAACGAGTTCCGGGAACGCCTGGACGCCGCCTTCGCGGACCGCCAGCAGGCACGCGTCACCGACCTCCTGGATCGCGGCCGCTCGCTCCTGGAAGCGCAGAAGCCCGACGACGCGCTCGCCATCGCCGGAACCGTGATGACGCTGGATCCGGAGAACGCGGACGCGCGCCGTCTGGAGATTCGTGCCCTCCTTTTGAAGGCGGAGCAACAAGAGGTCCGCGAGGCGTTCGCGGAGGCCGGACTGCTCTATGCCCGCGCGCTCAACATCGATCCCGATCTGGCGGAGGCGAAGGCAGGGGTCGAGCGGTGCCGGGAGGAAAGTGATCGTCGATTCGCGCGCACGGAGCAGATTCGCGCGTTGTTCGACGCGGCCCTCGATGCCTTCGCGACCGGCGAGCTGGGAACGGCCCGTGCCAAGTTGCGCAGCGTCATCACTATCGCTCCCGAAGACGGGGAGGCGATCACGCTGCTGCGTCGCACCGATACCGCGATCCGCGTGCGGATCACCG
>JALGZO010000328.1 GCA_025774865.1 bacterium
TTGTGATCCGGATTGAATCGTCGCGGCGTGACGAGATGAAGTTCGCCGGCCGCGGCGCGCTGCCGATACTCCTCGTCGACGCCGAGGAGCAATCCGACCGGCGGATGAAGCTCGGCGTGGGGACCGTTCCCCCCCTCGAACCAGCGCAGACGCCGCGCCATCCGTCGGGCGGACCGGCTGAGCAGGCTGTCGAGGATCCGGCGGATCATCGCGGCCCGGCGCTCGCCCACTCCGAAAACTCGTTCGAGTCGCCCGTCGTGGGCCGTGACTTCCAGCTCTTCCAGGGTCTCGATGTCGAGCTCGTGGTGGATACGGTGGGCGAGGGCGTCGCCGACGCCGGGCAGGGTCGCGAAGAGATCTTCCGGCGAGACCTGTCCCTCCAGGCGGTCGAGCAAGGGACACCGACCGGTGAGGAGGATCCCCTGGATCAGGGTCGAGATTCTCTGTCCCACCCCGGGAATCCGGTCGAGGCCGTCGATACCCTCCGCCTGGTAAACGAGCGCGACCGGTCGCGGCCACGCCCTCACCGCCTTCGCGGCGTTCCGGTACGCCCGCACGCGGTACTGGCTCGCGCGTTGAGCCTCGAGCAACGCCGCGACGCGGAACAGGACATCGGCGATCTCGTTGTTGTGCGGTCGCGACATCATGTCGAGGCGCTCCTTCCCGCTCCAGTCTGCTCCGCGACGCCACCAGCGGGCATGACCGGGGACAGGCCTCGTCATGACGAGAATCATTGCACCGGGCTCAGAGAACGAACCTCTCCTGGATCCGGGCCAGACGGGCGAGGCGAGTCGGGTGTTCGATCAGGATCACGCGGCCGCGGGTCGCGATGATGCCCTCGCGTCGGAGCTCGCTGAGCTGGCGGATGGCGGTCTCGGGGGTCGTCCCGACCATCTCGGCGATGTCGTCCCGGGAAAGCGTCAACCCGATACGAATCCCGTTTTCGGTGGGCTCCCCGTACTTGCGGGCGAGGCTGAGCAGCGTCAGTGCCATCCGCTCCCCGACGCTGCCGCCGGCGAGCTCGGCCCGCTCCGCTTCGGACCGCAACAGCTGCTCCGCGAGCAGCTTCGTGACGCTCCTCAATGCGGCAGGGCTTTGATCGAGCGTCCTCAAGAAGGTGCCGCGGTCGATGTGGCAGACGGAGCCGTCTTCGATCATCTCCGCCGTGGAAGCGTGGTGTCGGCCGGTGAGCGCGGATTCGACCCCGAGGACGTCACCCGGCCCGGCGAGATAGAGGATGTGTGGTCGGTCCCGCGGCGTGCAGGAGTGAACCTTGACGCGGCCCGATCGGATGCACACGACGGTCGCGACGGGGTTCCCCTCGTAGTGCAGGACGTGACCTCTCCCGTAGTGGTGCGTCACCTTGGCGTGGTCGAGATCAGCAAGCGCCGGCGCCGAAACGCAGGCGAATACACCCTTGAGGCGGGTCATGCACGCCTCGCAGCTCTCGAGCTTGCCGTTGCCCGTGGGCCGGCGCATCGCTCACCCCTCATGGGGTCCGGTCAGGCAGGGAGCCCCACCTGGAACGTACCGGCGGTCGTATTTCCTGACCAGCTGGTCTTGTTTTGGCTCGGGCCAAAAACTGACGCAAATCATGAATCCGGCTGCGCCAGGTCATGGCCGCCGAGGGGCCTCTGGCCCACTATTTGGACACCGTCGGGACCCGAGGGGCAATGTCGATTCCCCCGATATCCCGAACCTACCCCAGAGGTTCGTGGCTAGCCGCCCGGGCTCCCGGCGGAACTCATCGGCGACTGATCGACCAGAATACCGGGAATCAGAGCCGGGGGGCGGAGGGCTCGTCGACACACCTCGGAGAAAGGATCCCCGACGACGCGAGACGAGCCCCCGTCCCATTCAAGCCGGCAGCGAGGCCGGCGCTCCTCCCCGACCGGCCGACCTCATGGATCCCGCACTCCGGAACTAGAAAGCGCGGTCCGCGATCCGGGCCGCGTTCGCCATCAGCGTGAATGTGAGATTCTTCGCGGGTAGGAACGGAAACGTCGTCGCGTCGACGATCCAGAGGTTCTCGAAGTCGCGGCTCCGACCATCCGGCGTCGTCGTGAACGGCTCGTCTTTCTCGGACATCGGGAGAGTCCCCGCGTAGTGAACGCTCGATCCCATCGGGCGCACGTGGCTCATTCGCGGCGGCACGAAGCATCCGAGCTTCGAGAGCGCCCGGCGGAAGCGGCGTTTCGCCCGGCGCAACCGCCGTCGTTCGCCGGCGGGCCGTTCGTAGTGGATGCGCAGCGCCGGGGCTCGCGAGCGCGTGACGAGCGACGTACCGCCGAGGGTCACGTAGCAGTCCTTCCGCCGCCGGTCCGCGAAATTGATGTTCACGAGACCCAAGGCGGCGTGGAGGTTGCGAAACATCCACAGCGAGGTTCCCACATCCAACGGAATCCCCTGAACGACCGGGTGGATCGACGCTGACTTGAGGGTGGTCAGAAGCCCGTGCACGAGGTCGCGCGGCGTCTCGCCCTCCAGGCCGATCGTGATCTGATGGTACTGATACGTTTCGGGGTCGTGCGGGTGCCGTAGGAGTCTCGGGTTGACGAACGGCATGAGAACCTGGCGATTGTCCATCAGGCCCGACAGCCGGAGGATTTCGCCGGTCTCCTCGAACCACGACTCCATCACGATGTTCGCCGACGAGAGCGTGCCGGCCCCGAGCACGAGGTGTTCGACCGGGAACTTCTCCTCCTCGCCGTCCCGGACGTGCTGCGTCACGAGCACGGAGATCCGGCCGCTCGAGTCGTATTCGAAGCGCCTCGCGAAGAGGCCGCCGCGGTACGTGAAGCGCTCGTGCTTCAGAAGCTCGCGAAGCGTGACGAGCGGCGTGTACAGCGACTCGGTGGGACAGCCGAGGAGACACCGCCCGAGCTTTTCGCAAGCGGGACGACCGTCGCGCTCTTCGGACAGGGTCGCGATGCGCGATCGCCCCATCGTGACCCCGAGCGAGCGGAAGGTCTCGCGCTTCGCCTCGTAGCGCTCGAGCAGTACCCGGGAGTGCTCGTCGAGATCGAGCGGCGGCAGGAGATGGTCGTGCACCGGGTGAAGCTCGGCGAGGTCATCGCGCGTGCCGGAGATTCCGATCCTCCGGGCCACGAGATCGTAGAAGGGCGCGAGATCGTCGTACGAGAACGGGAAGTCCGCGAGCTCCTCCTCTCGAAACGGGAAGACTCCGGCCGTCCACGCCTCCGCGAGGCCGCCCTGCGCGAACGACACGAGCGGTGCGAACCCACTCGCGCGAACCTGAAACGGCGTGATGCCTTCGAACACGTAGCTCTTGTTCGGTGGGAAGCCGTAGAACTCGCCCTCGCCTCCCGGGTACGTGACGGCCTCGAAGTTCTCCCCGAGCAAGTGCGCCACGGGATCGTCGAGATTCCGTTTCAGATCCTCAAAGGAGTCGCCGGGGCGAACGGGAGCCGGACGTTCGCGCCCCACGTCCACCATCGTGACCTCGTGCCCCTTCTCGAGCGCCGATTGCGCAAAGTGGACGGCGCTCGCGCCCGACCCGACGACGAGGATGTTCACGACTTCTTCTCCGGCGGAGCGTAGCCGCGGAACGCGGCCCCGAGATGCTTCGGTCCGAACCAGAGTGCCGCCGATATCCCGAGGATCGGAACGCCGGCGAGCCGCACGATCGATCCGAGCACGAAACGGAAAGTCGAGGTGGCGTCGGGCGAGTCGACGAGCGCGCTCGCCTCCCGGGTCGACTCCAGGATCGCGAGGAGGAGGACGAGCTTTCGGCGGAAGGTCCCGTGGCGGGAGAACACGGCGGCGTAGGCGTCGGCGAAGCGGGTGCGCCCGGGGCCGCCGCGGGCGAACGCGATGAGCCGGTCGTCGAAGGAACGGCGGAGGACCGGCCCGTTCGGACCGGCCGTGTGCGCTTCCACATACTTGGTGCGGATGTACTCCGAGGGCTCCCGCCCGATCAGGTAATGACAGAAGACGGCCGCCTCGTCGCCGAGCGGCTCCACGGCGGGCGGCGGCGGCGGCTCCGTCGGCCACTGCTCGGCGATGATCTCGTCGACGCCGCGACGATCGGCCAGCGCCGGGACCACGCCCTCGTCGCGCTCCGGGACGCTGTCGTAGAGGAACGCGTAGAACTGTCCGGCGGTCACGGGCAAGGTCGGCAGCAGGAACTTCTGGAGCCGGGAGAGCACCGCCACGATCGGCCGGATCGCCATGCGCAGCTCCGGCCCTTCCTTGCCGGTGAGGGCCCACCGGATGCGCCGCTGGAAATCCTCGATCGTGAGCACGTTGCGGCCGCCGAACCCGAACGTGCGTCCGCCCCGCATCTCGGACTCCGCGAGCCACTCGAGGCACGACGCCACATCGTCCACGTGCACCGGGTTGATCCGCGCTCGGCCCTTCCCGAGGATGATCATCACCGGCGCCGTCGACAGCCACCGAAACCGGTTGCCGTGTGGTGACCCGGGACCGAGAACGATCGTCGGGCGGACGATCGCGTAGTCGAGGCTGCTCGCGCGCACGAGCTCCTCCGCCTCTTTCTTCGTCTGCGCGTAGGCGTACGCTTCGGTGGCGGGATAGTCGACCGCGATCGTGCTGACGTAGATGATGCGCTTCACGTGGGCCTTCAGGCACGCCTCCAGAAGCGTCCGCGTCCCCACCGTATTCACGCGACGGTGCTTCTCGAAGGAAGCCTTGCCGGTGAGCGAGGCCAGATGAATGACCGTGTCACACTCGGCGAGTCGCGCCTCGTAGGAGTCGGGGTCGTGCAGGTGTCCCGGGACGAGCTGCACCCCGGCCGGCAACCGCGCGGGGCCGCGCACGAGCGCATGGACCGGACCGAGTCGGTTCAGGTCCAGGTTCTGCAGAAAGCGGCGGCCGATGAAGCCGGTTCCGCCGGTCACGAAGAGAGCCATCGGTCGGCGAGCCTATCACGGTCCGTCGGAACCGGCACCCAGCCGCCACGATCGGATCGTGGCCGGCTCGCCTTCCACCGCGAGGACGCACACTCGATCCGGTGGCCCTGGCACGAGCCCGATCCGCCACGGCCAGTCGCCGCCATCTGGCGCCCACGCCGCGAGCGGGCTCCCCGGATCCGCCTCCACCTCGAAGCGATCCGAGTGCGAGAACATGCCCTCCCCCATCGCCTTCACGATCGCCTCGCGGCACGCCCACGTGCGAAGGAACGCCGCCCGCTTGCGAGCACCGGAGAGCGCCTGCAACGCTTCACGCTCCCGCGCGGAGAAGAGCCGCGACGCCAGCCGGTCGACGTCGACACGACGATCGAGTCGCTCCACGTCGACGCCCACCTCGCGATCCCGCGCGACGGCGACCATCCAGAGGGAGCCGCTGTGCGAGAGATTGAACCGGATCGCGGAGCGCCCCCGGTCGGAATCGATGAGGAATGGCTTCCCCTGTCCCGTGGTGTCGAAGCGCAGGTCGTCATCGACGTAGGAGGCCAGAATGCTGCGCAGAAGGCGGCGCGAACGAACGAACCGGTCGCGAGCTTGCCGTATCCGAAGGCGCTCGGCGCGCTCCTTGTCGGGCGAGGGCAGTTCCGCTGGATCGGCCGGGCCCGTGAGCTCCGCGCGCCAGACGTGGATTTCACCCGCCGTGAGCACCGGTGGCTCCGGAGGTACGGGAACCGCTTCCGGAATCTCCAGGGTGCGCCCGATCCGATCGGCGATCATGGATTGTGGGACGTTGCTTCAACGTCCTCCACGTCCTCGATCCCGACCGTGATCACCTCCTCCGGCTCGATCTCAGCAATGATCACGCGCGGCTTCATCGCCGAGAGCCCGAGGAACGCCCAGCCCACGAGCCACGCCACCCCACCGACCGGGGTCACCGCACCGAAGGCGCGCACGCCGGAGAGCGCGAGCGCGTAGAGCGAGCCCGAGAAGAGAACGGTACCGATCAGGAAGAGCCAGCCGGCGGCCGGCGCCCCGCGGCCGCGGCGCCGCACGGAGAACATGCCGGCGACGATCAGGGAAAGCGCGTGGAACATCTGGTAGCGTGCGGCCGTCTCGAAAACCTCGAGCCGATCGGCGGGCAGAGCGTCCCGCAACCCGTGCGCGCCGAACGCGCCGGCCGCGACCGCCACGAACGCGGACGCGGCGCCGAGTCCCACGAACCAGCGTTCACGAGCGGGAGACGCGTCGAGGATCACGGCGGCCCCTCACCACTCCCGGACGTGTTCGTACAAGGTCGTGCGTTGCATCGGCCGGAACCCGGCGTCCCGGATGAGGCTCACACACTCGTCCGTGGTGGTCCGATTGTGATGGTTCGCGAGTCTCAAGACGTTCTCCTCGATCAGAGTGCCGCCGAAGTCGTCGCCGCCCGCGTGCAGCGCGATCTGCCCCGTCTTCTTCCCCTCGGAGAACCAGCTCGCCTGGATGTGCTCGAAATTGTCGAGGTAGACGCGTGCGAGCGCGATGAGGCGCAGGTACTTCACCGGTCCGGGACTCTCCGGGACCTTCTTCTCGAGAAGCGTGTTGCCCGGCTTGAAGCTCCACGGGATGAACGCGGTGAAACCGCCGGTCTCGTCTTGCAGCTCGCGGGTCCGGCGGAGGTGCTCGACGATCTCCTCGTCGCGCTCCGCGTGTCCGTACATCATGGTGGCGGTCGTGCGGTAGCCGATCTCGTGGGCGGTTCGCATCACCTCGAGCCAGTTGTCGGCGCTCGCCTTCTTCGGGCTGATCCGTTTGCGAACGCGATCGACCAGGATCTCGGCGCCGCCGCCCGGGATCGTGCGCTGCCCCGCCTCCCACAGCTCCTGCAGCACCTCGCGGATCGAGAGTCCCGACACCTCCGACATCGTGGCGATTTCGGACGGACTCCAGAGGTGGATGCAAAGCTCGGGATAGTTCTTCTTCAGCGCCCGCACCACATCCAAGTAATAATCGAATGGGATCTCGGGGTTGTGACCGCCCTGCAGGAGCGAGGTCGTGGCCCCCTTCTCGACCGCCCGCCCGACCATTTCCACGACTTCGTCGACCGAGTGCCAGTAGCCCTCTTCGTGACCGGGTTTGCGGTAGAACGCGCAGAAGAGGCAGTCCGTCACGCACACGTTCGTGTAGTTCGGGTTCGTGTCGATGACGAACGTGACGAAGTCGCCGGCCACGCGCCGCCGCCGCATAGCATCGCCGAGCGCGCAGAGGTCGCCAAGCTCGGCGTCGCGCAAGAGGAACTGCGCGTCCTCTTCGTCGATTCGCTCGGCGCCGAGGACCCGCCCCGCGATCTCCTCGAAACGGACCGAATCCCCGGACGGGCGGTGCAGGTCCTGCCACGCGAAGCGGGTGGCCATTAGGCGTCCTCCTCCAACAGCTCCTCGAACGCCTGCTGTCCGAGCTCCTCCACCGGGCCGATCCGGTAGATGAACGTGGACAGGTACCGCCGGACCGCCCGACCGTCGAGGCCGAATTCCCGGCCGCGCCGCGCCGCGATCTCCGGGATCCGGAGCTCCCATCCGCGGAGCGACGACTCGAGGTTCTCGGCCAGAGCGCGACGATCTTCCTCGGGCACGTCCTTCGACACGACCCAGCGCGCGAACACGAACGGCAGCGCGCGCCACCCGTGCCACTCCTGCCCGAGATCGTAGACGAAGGGATAACCGTCCAGACCGTCCCCGGCGGCGAGCAAAGCCTCGTCCCCGATCAGGAGACGGCCGTCGTCGTCCTCGCCGAGCTCGCGCGAGTATTCGAGCTCCGTTTGACCGTATTTCCGCTCGAGCACGAGGCGAAGGAGCTGGACGGACGTGGAGCTCTCCGACGTGAGTCCGATCTGCCCGCCGGAGAGACGCTCGATCGGCTCGCGCGCAAAGAAGAGCACGGAGTGCGCCGGCCCCTCGCAGGCGATGCCGAAGTCCCCGAGCAAGTCGAAGCGGTCGCGCAGCCGAAACCAGTCCGCGACGGCCATCGGTCCGCCGGCCGCCGCTCCCTCCTCCGCGAGCTGCCCGAGCCGGCGTGGACTCTCCCGCACGATCTCGAAGTCGAGAGCGTCCAGATTCGCGTAGAACGGCTCGCAGTTAAGATACGGGATGAGTGCGAGCGTCGTCTTCGTCGTGGATTTCGAGGACATGATAGAGGGCGTCCCTGCGGACCGGCACTTTCCCGGCCTCGCGGATGAGCTTCAGGATTCGTCGCTGCGTGAGCCCCACGGGGCTCTCCGCCAGTGCGTAGTGCGCGATCTTTTCCTCGACGATCGTGCCGTCGATATCGTCGGCTCCGAAGTTGAGTGCCACCGACGCCGTCTCCTCACCGAGCATCACCCAGTACGCCTTGATGTGATCGAAGTTGTCCAGCAGGAGGCGGGAGGCGGCGATCGTCCGCAGTCCGTCGTCGGCGGAAGGGGGACGATCCACCAGCATCGTCGTGCCGAGCTGGTACTCGAGCGGAATGAACGAGTAGAAGCCGCCGGTCTCGTCCTGGAGCTCGCGCACCTGGAGCATGTGATCCACGCGCTCCTCCAGCGTCTCGATGTGTCCATAGAGCAGAGTGCAGTTCGAGCGGATGCCGAGCTCGTGCGCTTTCCGGTGGATCTCGAACCAGCGGTCGTGCCCCATCTTGTTGTGATAGAGCTCCTTCCGGATGCGGTCCGAGAACACCTCGGCGCCGCCGCCCGGCATCGCGACCATGCCCGCTTCCTTCAGCGTCGCGAATACTTCGCTGAGGCTTTTCTTCGAGATCTTCGTGAACCAGTCGATCTCGACCGCGGTCCACGCCTTGATCGGGAGATCCGGCTCCTTCTCGTGGAGGCGCGCGACGATCTCCACGTAGTCCTCGAACTTCCACTTGGGGTGGAGCCCCCCCACGATGTGGATCTCGTCGATGTCGGGAGTCGCGTGAGCGAGGATCTCGTCTATCGCCATCTCGTACGCGTGATCGTCGCCTGCCTTCGCGGCGAAGTCGCAGAACTTGCACGACAAGACACAGAGGTTGGTGGGGTTGAGCTGACGGTTGAGGACGTAGAAGACGCGGTCCCCGGTCTTCTTCGTCTTCGCCCGGTCCGCGATCCGGCCGAGGCCGAAGAGGTCCTCCGTCTCGAGGCAGCCCAGGCCGTCCTGGAAACCGAGGCGCTCGCCCGCTTCCACCTTTTCGGCGATCTCCTGGAGTTTCGGATCTCGAATGAGTCGGGAGTCGAGCGCGGAGGCCATGCGTTCCTCGGTTCCGGGAGCGCTCCATCATAGAGAAGGCCGGAGAGGATTCAAGCGGACATTTGGCGATCGAACGCAAGACCACGACGCGTTCGTGCACGGCTCACCGTCCGTGCGGTAGCCGATGTGCTCGTGATCCCGGACGGTCTGCTCCCCCCGAGACGTCCCGGGCGACGTCCGGGCTTGTCTCCGACCGGCGCACCCATACATTGCAGAACATGACTCTCGGCTCTTCCATGAGCCCGGGGGCATGCGTTCGCTGATCCCCGGCCGGGGTCACGGACGTCCAAGCCCGACCCTGCCGTTGAGGGGCTCTTCCGCGCGTCGCCTTCACGGGGCCGTCC
>JALGZO010000329.1 GCA_025774865.1 bacterium
GGGCCGAGATCGCCGGCGTGGTCGTGCGCCTTTCGGTCGAGGAGGGAGAGAACGTGCTCGCCGGCGATCTCTACAACTCGGGCTCCGCGATCGTCGTGGTCGCGGACCTCAGCGAGATGGAGGCGCAGATCCTCGTGGACGAGACGGAGGTGATCGGCGTCGCGAAGGGGCAGGATGCGACCGTCACCGTGGACGCCTTTCCAAACCGCGACATCCCCGGACACGTGAGCGAGGTCGGGAACAGCGCCTACAACGCCGGGCCGCTGGGCTCGCAGGACGCGAAGGACTTCCTGGTGCGGGTGCGTCTCGACGAAGTGCCGGAGAGCCTGCGGCCGGGATTGTCGGCGCGCGCCGAGATCGTCACGGAGCGGCGCGAGGAGGCGCTCGCGGTGCCGATCGAGGCGCTGACCGTTCGGAATCCGCGGAAGGAGGCGCGGCTGGCGAAGGTGCGGGGAGACGCGGATACCGACCTCCCGGACGAGGAAGTGGAGGGCGTCTTCGTGGTCGCGGACGGCGCCGCCGTGTTCCGCGAGGTCGAGACCGGCATTGCCGGGGAGAAGCACTTCGAGGTGATCTCCGGAGTGGACGAGGGCGACGAGATCGTGCAGGCGCCCTTCGAGGCGATCCGGACTCTCGACTCGGGCGACAAGATCAAGCTGCGCAAGAAGAAGGGGCGGGAGTCGGAGGCGGATCCGGATTCGGGCGAAGAGCCAGCGGTCGATCCGGACGCCGAGGCAGCCTAGCCGTGCACCTCGGCGAGGGGATTCGCGTCGCGCTCGGTTCTCTCTGGTCGTACAAACTGCGCACGATCCTGACGATCTTGGGCAACATCGTCGCCGTCACTTCCGTGATCGCCGTCGTGTCGCTGATCGACGGAATGGACCTGTTCGTCCGTCAGGAGATCGCGGAGGAAGGCTCGAACGTCCTGACGCTCCGCCGCGTCGACGAGCTCCAGGCGCTCACGAACTTCGACGAGTTCCTGGATTCACTGCACAATCCCGACATCACCCTCGAAGACTATCGGGCGCTACGCGAGGTGGATCTCACATCCGTGGATCGACTCGCGGCCTTCGACCGTTCGTCCGCGCGCGTGGAGCACGAGGGCCGAAGCATCCGAGACGCGCGGGTCGAGGGGTGGACCGCAGACTATCCGTCGTTTCGTGACAGCGAGCTCTCGGCGGGGCGCCACTTCAACGCGTTCGAGGAGCGGAACAGCCGCCCCGTCGCCGTGATCGGGTCGGAAGTCGCGGAGCGGGTCTTTCGTGGGGCCTCTCCGGTCGGCGGAACGATTCGCGTCTACGGGCGCCATCTCGAGGTGATCGGGGTCCTCGAAGAACAATCGGGCTTTCTCGGACACGATCCCAACGTCGTGGTGGTGGCGCCGCTCGGACGGTTCCGGAAGATCTTCGGGGCGAGACGGTCCCTGTCCGTTCGGCTGCGGGTCGCGGAGATCGCGTCCCTCGAGGACGCGCGCCATGAAGTGCGCATGCACATGCGGATCCGTCACGGGCTTCGTCCGGCCGACGAGGACGATTTCGCGGTCACGTCCTCGGAGCGCATCGTGACGCTCTGGAAGTCGATCTCGCAGGCGATCTTCACGGCGCTCGTCTTGCTCGTGTCGATCTCGCTCGTGGTGGGAGGCGTCGTCATCATGAACATCATGCTCGTCTCGGTGACGGAGAGAACGCGGGAGGTGGGCACGCGCAAGGCACTGGGCGCGCGGCGGGTCGACATCCTCTGGCAGTTCCTGGCGGAGTCGGTGACGCTGTCGATGATCGGCGGTGTTCTCGGGATCCTGCTCGGCTTCGGTCTTGCGAGCGCGATCTCGGTTTTGAGCCCCCTGCCGTACGCGATCAAACCGTGGTCGATCCTGGCCGGACTCTTCGTCACGTTCGGAGTGGGCATCTTCTTCGGGATCTATCCGGCCAACCGGGCGGCGCGGCTCGATCCGGTGGAGGCGTTGCGAAGTGAATAATCCGGGCGAAGGCCGCCGCCGGCGCGCGGGCAGCGGAGGCCAGCACTTCCGAGAGGCGGTCCGGATGGCGGTCGACGTGATGGTGTCGCACAAGACGCGCTCGAGCCTCGTGATTCTCGGCGTGGGGATCGGGGTCACCGTGCTGATGGGAATGGTCGCGATTCTGTCCGGACTCGGGAACAAGATCCAGGAGGAGATCACCTCGTCGGATCGCGCGATCGTGACGCTCTCGAAGTACGACTTCCTGACGGACGGAGACCCCGAGGACGAACGGATTCTCGCTCGGCCCGACATCCTGCCCGAGGATGCGCCGGTGTTGCAGGAATCGTGCGAGTCGGTCGAG
>JALGZO010000330.1 GCA_025774865.1 bacterium
CAATACGCATCCTCTCCCGGGTTCAGGAGAACGGCCGGGACGACGAGTCCTGGCGGGTTGATCTCAGAATCTCACATGCCTGCTCTCGGTGGAAGCGCCACCCTGCCCGCCGGTGATAAGATCCCGCCGGAACCATGCCGACCAACGTCTCGCCCGAGTACAAGAAAGCCGAAGCCGAGTTCCGGAGTGCCCGGGAGGCGCCGGACAAGCTTCGCTGCCTGAAGGAGATGCTTCGCACGATCCCGAAGCACAAGGGGACCGAACGCCTTCAGGCGGACATCAAGACCAAGATCAAGCAGATCACCGAGGAGCTCGCCGGCCCCAAGAAGGGCGGCGCGCGGACGGGGCCGGCGCAGGCAGTTCGGCCCGAGGGTGCCGCGCAGATCGCGCTGGTCGGCCCGCCCAACTCCGGCAAATCGAGCCTCCTCGCACGGCTCACGGGTTCCCATACCGAGGTCGGGCCGTACCCCTACACGACCAAGTCGCCGATCCCCGGCATGCTGCCCCACGAGGACGTGAACATCCAGCTCGTCGACCTGCCTCCGATCTCGGCCGACTTCATGGAACCGTGGTACGTCAACGCGTTGCAGAGCGCGGACGGCACGCTGCTCGTCGTGGATCTCGCCGATCCCGAGGTCGTGGACCACGTCCAGTCGATCAGGGAGCGTCTGGACGAGAAACGAGTGACGCTCGAAGAAGACTGGCCGCTCGGACCCGAGGGTAGCGGTGCGGACGGCTCGCCGGCGGGGAACGCCGACGGCGATGACGACGAAATCGCCGATCCGTTCCGTCTCCATCTGCCGACCCTCCTCGTCGCCAACAAGACGGATCTCGACCCCGACCCGGAGGAGGTGAACGTGCTGGAGGAACTCCTCGGGGTGCGCTTCCCGGCGATCGCGGTCTCGGCCGAGACGGGCGCGGGTCTCGACCGCCTCGCCCCGTTTCTTTTCGAGAACCTCGGCGTCGTACGTGTCTACACGAAGGTCCCCGGGAAGCCGCCCGACACCGACCGTCCTTACACCCTCCGGCGGGGCGCGACGATCCTCGACGCCGCACGCCTCGTCCACCGCGACATCGCCGCGTCTCTCAAGTTCGCGCGCATCTGGGGCAGTGGCCGCTTCGACGGTCAACAGGTGGGCCCGGATCACCGGGTCGCCGACAAGGACGTCGTCGAACTGCACGCCTGAGCATCTTTCCGCGACGGGCCGACCGACCGCCACCGGGGCGGCGCGGCGCCGGTTTGTCATCCGAGATGGCAGATTGGCCGACGTTGATCGATTCCGGGCAGCTTCAACAGGTCAATTACAATGGATCATTGGCATTGTTTTACCAATTGTAATTGACGTGATCATGCACACGCGATAGAATGGGTGAACGCCCGCCCCTGTTCGTCTCCGGCATGAAGCTCGTGGTTACCTCGACGCTTCCCACCGAAGCGACCGCCAAGCTACGTAACGACCTGAATCTCGAGGGAGAGTTCCGTGACCGCCGATCGTTCGAGGACTCTCTCGGCGCTCATCACGAACTGCACGCTCGCCGTCGGGCTGGGGGCGATGGGCTACTGGCTTTGCTACGAGAGCCCGGTGGCGTACGTCCACTTCGTGTCGAACGATGGCTGGGCGAGGTTCGCCACGTTCGTCGCGTATCTGGCGGCGGCCGTCGGGTTTCTTTGGCTGGTCGCTCGCGATCCGAGTTACCGCAGAATCGGAGTCGTGGGGCTGGCCGTGGCAACGCTGTTCGCCGCGGGTCGGTCGATCGAATGGGGGCGGCCGACGGTCCCACCAGCGCCCGCCTCCCGATCGGAGCTCACGAAGCTCGACGTCGTGCCGCCCGCCCGTGGCCACGCCCTCGCCGGCCCCGGAATCCTGTTCTTCGCGGTCATCGTACCGCGCTTGTCTCGAGTCTCGGAGCGCCTCGCGCACCTCTACGAGCGCTTCGGCGTCCCCGTCGTCCCCGGACGCGTGCTGCCCCTGTTCCTCCTGGCTGCATTGATCCCGTACTCGGAGGCCGTCAGTACCCTGCCCGATTCGTGGGTGCTGATGAACCTGTCGCTCGGAACGGCGCTCGCCGTGATGGCGGCGGATCTTCTCGTGCGGAGCCAGGGGGGAGCGCGCGACGGGGCGACGATGGTCGCCTTATCGACGGTTGCCGTCGTCGTCACGACGTGGGTAGCTGCGGTACCCCTCGTGCAGCGCGTCGGGCTTTCCTCACTCCGGAACGACCTGAACGACTATGCGGCCCACCGCTTCCCGGCGGAGGGGATGTATCGACAGGCGGAGAGCGTCTTCCGCCACCTGC
This sequence comes from bacterium, assembly GCA_025774865.1. Classification (GTDB taxonomy): domain Bacteria; phylum ARS69; class ARS69; order ARS69; family ARS69; genus JALGZO01. The sequence continues at coordinate 2,299 of JALGZO010000330.1, forward strand.
AAAGCCATCCTGACGTCCA
>JALGZO010000331.1 GCA_025774865.1 bacterium
CCCCTCCCGGAGCCAGGCGTTCACGGCGAGGTGGTCGTCGGGCGGCAGCGCCCGCACGAGGCTCTCGACGTGGTCCCCGCGGCCCATGGATCCGTAGTTGTCGAGGATCTTGAACCGGATTTCCTTCCGAGGCTTGGGCTCGGAGGCCTGCATCATCTCGAAGGAAGTCTCGAGCAAAGCTGCGAGGGCCGCGCGCTCGAGCTCGTCGCTCCGGCCGTAGCTCAAGTTCGCGAGCGGGCCGAGCTGAAGGTCCCGCACGAGCTCACGGTCCAGGCCGGCTTGGATTGCCGTGCGAAAGTGCGTCTGGGCGAGGCGAACGTCGTCCGGGTCGACGCCCCGGTCGAAGAGTCGCCAGTGCGCGAAGAAGGCATTCGCGTAGCCGTTCCGCGGGCTCGACACGAGGGCGCGCTCGAAGAGGGCGTCAATGTCGACGAAGACCGGCATCTGGAATCTGACGCGCAGGATCTGCGCCCAGGCCACGTGGGCGAGAATCGTGGCGACCTGATCGTCGTCGGCGTCGGCGAGGGGGCGGTAGAGCACCGCCGTCAATCGATCCAGCGTCTCGCCGGCCGTTTCCTTCTCGGAGGAAAAGTCGCGCAGCCAGACCATCGCGAGATCGAACTGGCTCCGACGTACATCCGGCGCGCTCGGCGACAGCTCGAGAGCTTCCGTCAGCATCTGCCAGGCCTGTGGGTAGTGCTCCGTCTCGGTGAGCCAGCTCGCGGCGTCGACGTGCTCGGACACCGCACGTTGCTTCTCACGCCAGTGCCCGTAGACGCCCGACAGCGTGATGACGCCCATCGAGAGCGAAACGACGGTGACAGCACCGCCGGCCCATTTCACCGCTTCGCCGATCTTCTTCCAGCGGCTCTTCGTCTGCGTCGTGCCGCAGCGCGGGCACAGACGGGCGCCTTCCCGGATGGGCTCGAGACAGGCGATGCAGTGGCTCATGCGCTCCCCCCGACCTTTGATCGAGTCGGAGGTTCCTCCGCATGACCAAAAAACTCCGCCAGAACCAAGGAGATCTCAACATTCGCTCGAAAACCGCCGATAGGAGCCAAGGACGCCAAGACCGTCACCAGCCGCCACCGCGGAGGTCGCCGACCGATGTCGTTCGAGAACGAGAGTCTTCTGCGCCCGCCCGTGGCACGGGCCGCCTACAGCGATCGCACGGCGTGGCTCATGGCCGAGATGTCCCAGCTCGCCTATGAGCGCTTCGAAAGCCCGTCGGAGATCCTGGACGGACTGGTGGAGCAGCTCTCGAACCTCCAGGATGTGGATCGGATCAAGCAGGAGATCCAGCGGTTCGTGCAGCAGCTCCCCGGGCACCCCGGAGAGGGTCGGGAGAGACTCGAGCGGACGCTCGAAGTGGCCGGGTTCGAACTGGCGGCGACGTTCAACCACGGAGGAACCCAGGCCTACCTCGCGAAGCGCGACGCGGACGGAATGGCCGTGCTCGCCTTTCGGGGAACGGAGAAGGACTTCCGGGACATCAAGACCGATCTGAACGCCCGGTTCTACCGGCGCGGTGGGGCCAAGATTCACTCGGGTTTCCTCGACGCGTTTCGCTTCGTCGAGCCGACGATTCGGCAAGCCCTCCGCGAGATCGACGGCTACAAGCTCTACCTCACGGGTCATTCCCTCGGCGGGGCGTTGGCGCTCATCGCGGCGCGATGCCTCAGCTCGGACAAAGTGGCGGCCTGCTACACGTTCGGGAGTCCGAAGGTGGGGAACGAGGAGTTCGGCGACACGATCAAGGTGCCCATCTACCGGGTCGTGAACGCGGCGGACTCGGTCCCGCGCCTTCCCCCGACCTGGTTATTCGAGATCCTCATCGGCCTCGCCTGGCTTCTGCCCGTTCCGTACGTGCGCCGCGCGGTTTTGGCGTTCGCCCAGCAGTTCCGCGGGTATCGACATCACGGAGACATGAGATACCTGACCGTCTGCACCGACGATGGCCGGGGCCTCCGTCTCATCGCGAATCCCAATCTCGTGGACCGGACCCGTTGGCTCGTCGCCCGCCTCGCCGCGGATCTCAAGGCGGGCTTCCGCGACCACGCGATCCGCATCTACTGCGAGAAGCTGGAAGACTACGCCGTGCAACGGCAGGACGAACGTACACCCCGATGGAGGGGGCACCGTGCGTCGGCGGCCGAGCCGGAACGTGCGGATGAGCGCGAGGCCGGTCGCGCTCGCTCGGAGCGCTCGGTGCGTTCACGGGAATAGCGGACGGCTCCGCGCGATCTGCCCTCGGTCGAAGATCCTGTCCGACACCTCTCTTCCCTCCGCGGGCGGGACGCACTATACACAGGGCACCTCTCCTGCGAGCCGCCCAGCAACGACGAGCTCGGTGGTCCGCAGGGGCGCGGAAGCTCGGGAGCGTTCCTTGGTGCCTCGCCCGCCACGACTGCCTCGTGAGCATGGAGCCTGGGTCATGCTCCTGCTCCCGCTCGTCGTGGGGCTCGCCGGTGTGAGCACCGTGACCCCTGCCTCGTTGATCATTCCGCCGGCGGCGGTCCTCCTGTTCCTCGCCCGCTTCGCCTCGCTCCCGGGCGGAACGAGGGCGCGCGCCGGCGGAGCGTTTCCCTGGGCGGTCGGCTACTTCGTGGCGAGTGCGGTTGGACTCGTGATCGCGGTGGCGCAGACCGCGGAGCCTTCGCGATACGAGGCGTGGGCACTGGCGGTGGCCGTCGGCGCTCTCGGCTTCGGAAACGCGGGGCTCGTGCGCGCAGGTCGCGGCCGTTCCCTGGTGGCCGAGGTAGCGGCGATGGCCTCGGCGGCGCTGCTCGCGCCGCTCGAGATGGTGGTGGGGGAGGAACCCCTGCGGGGCGACGCGACGGGGGCCGGGCTCCTCTGCTTCGCGTACTTCCTGTCGTCGCTCGTGACCGTGCGGACGTTCCGCACCGGGCGTGTCTCGATGAATCTGGTCGCCCACGCCGCTTTGACGGGTGCGCTCGTCGTCGGGTGGCTGGCTGGAGGCCTGCTTCCTGGCTTGCTTCTCGCGTTCGTGCCGGTCGTGGTGCGCGTGGTTGCTTCTACGCTCCGTCCCCCGCGCCATCTTCGGGCGCTGGGAATGCGCGAGGTCGCAGTCTCCGTGGCGCTGGTCGTGATCGCAGGAATCTCGCTCCGCTGAGACACCGTCTCCCGCGTTCATACCGGACGGCAATGTGGCTCCCGGGCCTCCCCGAGGTACGCCGCGGCACGTAGATTCCGGTGTCAGGGGTGTGGCGGTTTCCGTCGGAATCAGCCCCTGGCCCTGATGAATACCGGGGTTGAAGGGACTTCCGGCGCTTGGGATCAGCCTCTTCGGTGAACGACTCACGATAGACTGCCAATTGTCGATGAACCCTCCTTCGCCCCTTCGCTACTCGAACCCCATGCACGGCGACGTGTGCGCCGGGATTCTCGAGTGTGCCGGTCGGGGCTTGCTCCGCCAGGATTTCTTGAGCGAAGTCACCCAACGGATTCGCGACTGGTGCCGGTGCGACGCCGTCGAGGTCCGAATGGTCGCGCGACGGAAGCTCTGGTGTGCCGAGGCTTCGGAAGAAGGAGAGCCGCGATGTGAGATGGTGCCTGGGCGGCGAAGCGACTCGGGAAGGACGCTCTCGTGCCGAGATGCCGATGTCGACCTGGAGGACCTCTGCGAGGAAATCGTCGAGCGCCGAGTCGATCTGTCCCTGCCGTGGTTCACCGGGGCGGGAACCTTCTGGACGGGGGATACCCACGAGACGTTCCAGCCGAAACCGACAGGTGGCGGCGGGAGCTGCTCTCTTGCCGACGGACACTTTCGATCCCTCGTGATCACTCCGTACGAGCTCGAGGACGGTGGCGCGGGCCTCGTCATCCTGAAGAGCAGGCAGCGGAATCACTTCCTTCCGGATCAGATCGGGTCCTATGAGCACGTAGCGAAGATTCTCGGGGTTGCGGCCAAGCAGCGCCGCGCGCAGCTCGCCCTGCGGGAGCGGGTGAAGGAGCTGACCTGTCTCTATGGCATCACGAGGATCGCCGCGCGGCCTGGCGTCACGCTCGAGCAGATCCTGCAGACGGCCACCGAGCTCATCCCGAAGGGCTGCCTCCACGAAGATCTCGCTTCCGCGCAGATCGTTTTCGACGATCGTTCGTTCGCCAGTAGATCGTTCGAAGATAGCCCCCACACTCACACCCAGGACATCACCGTCAACGGAAGCAAGCGAGGGACGATCAAGGTCGCTTACGCCACGGATCTCCCCGAGCTGGACGTGGGACCGTTTACCAAAGAAGAGCTGGATCTGATCGAGGTCGTGGCCGGAGAACTCACGCTCGTCATCGATGCCCGGGAGATCGAAGAGAAACGAAACTCCCTGGAGGAGCAGCTCCGGCACGCGGACCGACTCGCCACCATCGGGCAGCTAGCTGCGGGCGTGGCGCACGAACTGAACGAACCGCTCGTGACCATCCTCGGTCGTGCGCAGCTTGCCCAGAAGGTGTCCGGGCTTCACGAGCAGGCGAAGACCGACCTCGACGGAATCGTCGCCGCCTCCCTGCACGCGAGAGACGTCATCAGCAAGCTCAAGCTGTTCGCCCGGCGCGCGCCCGCCCGGAAAGTGGAGTCGGATCTGAATGAAGTGGTGCGCGACGGCCTCGCTCTATTGGAAGAACACGTGGAGAAGGCGGGCATCACATTGGAGACGAGGCTCGATCCCGAGCTTCCGATCGTCGTGGCCGACCGGGGCCAACTGCACCAGGTGCTGATCAATCTCGTCGTGAACGCGCTGCAGGCGACACCACCCGGCGGGCGAATCGTCGTCCAGACGGAGCACGGTGGGGGAGCCATCGCGCTCGTCGTCGAAGACACCGGGAGCGGTATGACCGAGGAGACGCTCAAGCAGATCTTCACACCGTTCTTCACGACGAAGGATGCAGACGGGGGAACCGGCCTGGGACTGGCTGTCGTCCACGGGATCGTGAGCGCTCATGGGGGCCGAATCCGCGTGAAGAGCGAGGTCGGCGAAGGCTCGCGCTTCGTGGTCCGGCTGCCCCGGACCTCCCCGGAGCAGGCCGAACAGTCAGGAGTGGGTGACCTTGCCAAGGGATGAGGCTTCGATTCTCATCGTCGACGACGTCGCCGATACACGCGAGGTATTGCAGCGGTGTCTCACATCCGCGGGATACCGGGTCCATACGGCATCCGGGGTCGTGCCGGCGATCGAATCCCTCGAGAAGACGCCCGTCGACCTCGTCATCACGGACCTTCGGATGCCTGAAATGAGCGGACTGAGCCTCGTTCGCTACCTTCGCGAGAACATGAAAGAGACCGAGGTCATGATGATCACGGGCTACGCGACCGTCGAAGGGGCCGTGGAGGCTGTGAAGACGGGGGCCGAGGAGTATCTGGCGAAACCGTTCACGGAGGACGAGCTGACCGCCGCCGTCGGACGTGCGCTCGAAAAACGGCGCGTGCGTCGTCTGGCCCAGCAGGCCCCGGAGAACGTGGCTCCACCCTCCGGGATGATCGGAGAGTCGGCCGCGATGCAGGTCGTACTCCGCGAGATCAACAAGGCGGCCACGACGGATGCCACCGTCCTGATCACCGGCGAGAGCGGCACCGGCAAAGAGCTCGTCGGTCGCGCGATCCACTATCAGAGCGGCCGCGCCTCGGCGCCGTTCGTACCCATCAACTGCGGTGCCATTCCCGGCGAGCTCGTCGAGAGCGAGCTCTTCGGCCATACGAAAGGAGCCTTCACCGGTGCCACCGCGATCCGCAACGGTTTCTTCCAGGCGGCGGACGGCGGCAGCATCTTCCTCGATGAAATCGGCGACACGAGTCCATCGACTCAGGTGAAGCTCCTGCGCGTGCTGGAGGACCAGGAAGTGTACATGGTCGGATCTTCGCAGCCGACTCGGGTCGACGTTCGCGTACTGGCTTCAACGAACAAGGATCTGTCGTCGCTCCTCAAAAAGGGAACGTTCCGCGAGGATCTCTTCTTTCGACTGAGCGTCATCACGATCGTTCTACCGCCGCTGAGAGAGCGGAAGGACGACATCTTGCTCCTCGTCACGCATTTCGCGCGCAAGTTGGCCGGCGAGGCGGAGCGGCCGCCCCCCGAGTTCACGGACCGTGCGCTGCAGGTCTTCCGGAGGTACGCCTGGCCGGGGAACGTCCGGGAGCTGCTGAATCTCCTCCGACGTCTCGTCGTCATGCAAGAAGACTCTCGACCCATCGACGTCCCGGATCTCCCGCGGCACATGCGCTTCTCCGTGAACCGCGGTCTCGGACCGCTTCGAACGCTGGCCGAGATCGAGGCCGATCACATTCGGAACGTCCTCGACAGCGTCCAGGGGAACAAGACCCAGGCCGCGAAGATGCTCGGCATCGATCGGAAGACTCTCCGAGAGAGACTCAAGAGCATCGAGACGTCGCCGGGCGAGTAGGAAGTCACCGGGGCGGAACTCCCCACCGGTTCGACTCTACCCGCTCACCCAGTCTGCGCCCCCAATCCAAATGCGCCCTCGCCGCGGGCCCCGGCGCCTTTGTAGCGGGCCTATCTCATTGTCTGTCAATCGCTTGGTCAGCCATTCCGTGCGCGGTGCCCGCCTCTGCGGTTGCTGGCGCGAACATTGCTGAAAGCCTGAGTGGGATTGAAACGCACTGTGGAACACGAAAGGGAGAGTCATGGTCGCGTTGATTGCACTTTCAGTCGTCCTGATATTCCTGAGCGTGGACTACTTCGTGCAGTGGAAGCGGGCTTCCCACGCTGATGAAGCGGAGACGGAAATCGCGCCCGTCGTCGACGTCCGCTGGCACCTCGCGCTGTCGCCCCCGCGATCCCCGGCCGGAGTGTACTTCGCGCCAGGGCACACCTGGGCGTACCTCCTGCCCTCGGGGAACATTCGTGTCGGCTTGACCGATTTCGCTCGATCCATCATGGGCTCCGTGGATGAGGTCGAGCCGCGCACGCGGACCACCGAGCTCCGCCGGGGTGACCCGCTCTTGCGAATGCGCCGCGGAAAACACACCGCGACCTTCCACTCGCCGATCGACGGAACGATCGAGCGCGTCAATCTCGGGTTTCTCGGGCCGGACGCCGCTCGCCCGAACGAACCATACACGTCCTCGTGGATCTTCGAGATGCGGCCCCAGAACACATCCGACATTCCGAAGACGATGTTTCTCGGGGAGGCCGCCCGGAGCTGGCTCAAACAGGAGGTCGAACGATTGAGGGTCTTCCTCGCGACGACTCTCCCAGAGCCTCACGGGGTCGGCGTCACGATGCAGGATGGCGGTCTGCCGGACTGGGGAGCCGTCGATTCCTTCACGGATACCGACTGGCAGCGGTTCCAGGACCGGTTCTTCGGCAAGATGCACGCGCCCACGGCGTCTGCCCAACAGTCGTAGCTTCTATCGCGCGAGTGCGCACGGGAGAGGGCTGGATCATGTCCGCAGCGATTCTCACCGACCTCACGAAGTGCGTGGGTTGCAGCGCCTGCGTGCTGGCGTGCGAGCAGATCAACGGCCTGCCCGCAGACGATCGGCCACCGAAGCTCTCGGAAGCCGCCTGGACCATCATCCGCGACCATCGAGGTGTCACCATCAGGCAACACTGCATGCACTGCCTGGATCCGACATGTGCCTCGGTGTGTCCGGTGAACGCACTGCAAAAGACACCGGAAGGCCCCGTCATTTACGAGGAGAGCCGCTGCATCGGGTGCCGGTATTGCATGCTGGCATGTCCGTTCAGCATTCCGACGTACGAGTGGCAGAGCGCGCACCCCAAGGTGCGCAAGTGCGGCATGTGCTTCGACAAGCGCGTCCGAGAGGGTGGCCAGCCAGCCTGCACGTCCGTGTGCCCGACCGGAGCCACGACGTTCGGAGATCGGGACGCGCTCGTCCGAGAGGCGCACCGCCGGATCGAGACGGATCCCGATCGATACGTTGACCACATCTACGGCCTCGAAGAAGTCGGCGGAACATCGGTGCTGTATCTCTCCGGGGTGCCGTTCGCAGACCTGGGCTTCCCCACGAACCTCGATACCAAACCTTATCCGAAGCTGACCTGGGACATTCTCTCCGAGATCCCGAATGTCGTCGGAATCGGGGGCGTCGCGCTGGCGGGCGTCTACTGGGTGATCAACCGACGAATGATGATGGAGCGACTGAGCCTCGAAGACGCGGCCAACGAGGAGGTCGTGGAGGAATTGTCGGGTCCCGAGAATGGGGGTGGATCGTGAGTCGATTCTGGAAAACGGTCTTCTGGATCCTCTCCGCGTCCGTCATCGTTTCCGCCTACGTTCGATTCCGCGACGGCCTCGGCGCTGCGACGAACCTCACGGACGAGTTTCCATGGGGCCTTTGGATCGGTTTCGACATCCTCGTGGGAGTCGGCCTCGCGGCCGGAGGATTCGTCATCGCCGCGACGGTGCACATCTTCCAGATCAAGAGATTCGAGCCCCTGAGTCGCCCTGTGATCTTGACGGCGTTCCTGGGATACCTGCTCGTCATCTTCGCCCTGATGTTCGACATCGGTCGCCCTTACCGAATCTGGCATCCCCTGGTGATGGGCAATCCGCACTCGGTGATGTTCGAAGTCGCCATGTGCGTCATGCTGTACACGATGGTCCTGGCGCTCGAGTTCAGTCCACTCGTGCTGTCGCGACTGAAGCTCAAGGCACCGGTCCGGTTCATTCACGCAATCTATCTGCCGCTCGTGGTCATCGGAGTGCTGCTGTCGACACTTCATCAATCATCCCTGGGAACGCTCTTCGTCATCGTGCCGAACAAGCTGCACGCGCTTTGGTACACGTCGCTCTTGCCCGTGTTCTTCTTCCTTTCCGCGATCGCGGGGGGCCTGGCGATGGTGATCATCGAGTCGTTCCTGAGCTATCGAGCGTTCGGGAAACGTCTCGAGCAGGATCTCCTCGAGGAGGTCGCCCGGATCGTCGTGGTGATTCTCGCCGTCGTCTTCGTCTGGAGAGCGAGTGACCTGAGCGGGAGGGGAGCGCTGCCTCTGGCGTTTCAGGTTACGCCCGAGAGCGTCATGTTCTGGGGCGAGATGGGCCTCGGGGTGATTCTGCCGATGATCCTGTTCATGATCCCGAGAGTTCGGGCGAGGCAAGGCGGTCTGTTCTTTGCGGCGATGCTCACGATCATGGGGTTCATCATCAATCGTCTGAACATCTCCGTCACGGGCTTCGTGCGATCGGCCGGGGTCGACTACATTCCGTCGTTGATCGAGTTCGCCGTCACGGTCGGTATCGTCGCACTCGGTTTCGCACTGTTCGGACTTGCGGTTCAACATCTCGACGTGTTCGGCCCCAAGCAGGGCGGACGGCCCGGTGCCCAGCCTCCCCGAGTGGTCCCCGCCAGGCTGCGCGCGATCCCGGGGAAGGCCTTGGTGGGCCTGTGGGGGTTTCTCCTCGTCGGCTTCGTCCTACTCGGCTTCACCATGAGGGGACCGAATGAGG
>JALGZO010000332.1 GCA_025774865.1 bacterium
GCGTGTTTCGGGATCGAGGGCCCCCACGAAGGCGATTACCGGGGGACGGGGGATTTCGGCTTCGAAGACCGAGCGCATGGCGGATGACGTTCGGTCCGCCGGGTCAGCCGTCAGGAGTAGTGCGGAGAGTCCACCTTCGTCCAACCGCCCCTCGATCTCGTCGGCCGATTCGACGAGCACCGTGTCGTGTCGATCGGCGGTGATCGCCTCGCGGATCGCGATCGCGGCTTCGAGGTTGCGGGTATCGATGAAGGCGCGGGCCATGTTCGCGACTCGGCTAAGCGTGCTCGGTGTGCCCGCGGAGCAGGCTCGCGGCATGGCCGGCCAGGGGAGACAGCGCGCGAAGACCGTCCTCGACGCCGCTGGGGCTCCCCGGCAGGTTCACGATCAGCGTGCGTCCGCGGACACCGGCGAGGCCGCGGCTGAGCGCCGCGAGCGGGGTCGCCGCGCGTCCCTCGGAGCGCAGCGCTTCGCCGATCCCGGGCGCTTCCCGCTCGATGACCACGCGGGTCGCTTCAGGCGTCACGTCACGGGTCGCAAGCCCGGTGCCCCCCGTGGTGAGGACGAGGTCGAGCGTCATGCCATCCGTCCACTCGAGCAAGGCGGACGTGATCGAGCCGACCTCGTCCGGGACGGCCGCGGCGACTTCCACGGAGTAGTCGTTCTCCTCCGCCCAACGACGGACGAGCTCGCCCGAGAGATCTTCTCGTGCACCGGCGTTGACGCCGTCGGACACGGTGAGGATGCCGACCCGGAGCGGACCGTCGTTCATCGCTTGAGCGAACCACCTTTGTAGAACGGCGGTCGGACCACCTCGCCACGCACCGACCGGTCGCGTATCACGATCTCGAGGGAGTCGCCGGGTTCCGCGTCCGGCGGTAGGTAGACGGTCCCGATTCCCTCGGCGAGGCACGGACTCATCGTGCCGCTCCGGACAGGACCCGCCGATTCGCCGCGAAATCGTACATCGTACCCGGGGCGCGGGAATCCGCGCTCGATCAACTGAAACCCGGTGAGCCGGCGGCGGACGCCTTCGTCCTTTTGGCGCTGTAGTGCCTCCCGCCCGATGAAGTCGCCCTTGTTGAGCTTCACCAGCCACGAGAGACCGGCCTCTAGCGGCGTGGTCTCGTCATCGATGTCGTTTCCGTACAGCGCGTAGCCCATCTCCAACCGCAGGGAGTCGCGCGCACCCAGACCAGCAGGGATGAGGCCGTTTGGCCCGCCCTGCTCTTCGATCTTCTTCCACAAACCGGCGGCATCCGCCGCCGGCACGTACAGCTCGAATCCGTCCTCGCCCGTGTATCCGGTTCGGCTAATGACCCCGGGGATTCCGGCGACCTCACCCTCCAGGAAATGGTAGAACCCGATCTGGGAGAGAGCCTCGGGCGTCAACGGCTGGAGCACCGCCTCCGCGTACGGTCCCTGCAGCGCGAGCAACGCGACGGTATCGCTTTCGTCAGCCATCTGGGCATCGAACCCGCTGACGATCGCGGCGAGGTGATCCCAGTCCTTGGCGATGTTGGAGGCATTGACTACGAGCCGGAAATCCTCGTCGCCGAGCCGATACACGAGAAGGTCGTCAACGACGCCGCCGCTCGGGAGGCACATCACGCTGTATTGCGCCTGGCCGATCGCGAGCTGTGCCGGATCGTTGGTGCTCGCGTACGAGATGAACCCGACGGCTTCGGGGCCGTGGACGCGGAACTCGCCCATGTGAGACACGTCGAACAGACCCACGCGCGACCGAACGGCGTCGTGCTCGGCCCGGATTCCGGCCGGGTATTGTACCGGCATGCTGTAGCCGGCGAAGGGCACGAGCTTGGCGCCGAGCCGCGTGTGCTCGTCGTACAGGGGCGTCCTCTTCAACTCGACCGTCGTATCGTCCATCGGCGGGGTCTCCTGTTCGCTGACGGCTCGTCGCTCACTCCCCACTGCCCATCAGCAACACGAGCAGCGCTTTCTGCGCATGGAGCCGGTTCTCGGCCTCGTCCCATACCCGCGACGCGGGACCGTCGATCACGCCGGGCGTCACCTCCTCGCCACGGTGCGCCGGCAGGCAATGAAGAAAGATCGCGTCTGGCGCCGCGCGCGCCATGGTGTCGGTGTCGATGCAGTATCCGGCAAACGCCGCCGCCCGCTGCGCCGTCTCGTCCTCCTGACCCATCGAGGCCCACACGTCGGTGGTGACCACCCGCGCCCCAGCAGCCGCTTCTCTTGGATCGCGGAACAGCTCGACCGGGGCCTCGTTTCGGGCCGCGTCGAGCAACGCAGGGTCGGGATCGTAGCCCTCGGGGGAGGCCAACCGGAGACCGAA
>JALGZO010000333.1 GCA_025774865.1 bacterium
CTTCACGAAATCGAGCTCGAGGCCCATTCGGCAGGTGAATATGTTGGCCGGCTTGATGTCCCGATGCACCATCCCCGCCCGGTGGGCCTCCGCGAGCGACCGGCAGGTCTGGCGCAGGAGGTAGACGGATCGGCCCGATTCCACGGGCCCGAAGTTCGCCACGAGAGTCTGGAGGTCGAAGCCGTCGAGCAGTTCCATGACGTAGTAGAAGACGCCTTGATCGTCGATGCCGAAGTCGTAAAGCTCGATCGTGTGGGGTGAGCGCAGCGCCGCGGTGGCCTGCGCTTCCCGCTCGAACCGGTGGAGGGTCGTTTGAACGCTGTCGGCAGGGATCGCTCCGAGAAACTCCGGTCGGATGAGCTTGATGGCGGCGGGGCGCGCCAGCATCCGATGCTCGGCGCGCCAGACCTCGCCCATACCGCCGGCGCCGATGCTCTCCACCAGTCGGTACGCCCCGAGCTCGCGCGCCTCCGTCACCTGACGCCCGAGTCGCGTGAGGATGTGCGCCGGCAACACCGCGACGAACGCGAACATGAACGCGGGCCAGTTCAGGAAGAACACCTGCGCCGGCGTCGGCGGAGGGAATCCCCGCCACGTGGCGACCGCCATCCCCAGTGGACCCATCGAAGCGGCGCACAACCCGGCCAGGAGGGTCTTGCCGGGCGAGCTCGGAACGATCATCGGAAACAGCAGGATGATCACCACGATGAACGTCAGCGCCGGCCGGCGCTCGTACGGAATCGGCTCCGAGTAGCTCAGCATCGCGATCGCGAATGCCACGATGACCTCGTACCCGAGAGCGAGTCGCAGGATCCGGTGCGGATCCCGATCCCTTCCGTGTGAATACCATGCGATCGCCAGCGACACCGCGATCACGCCGAACGCGATTGGCACGGCGGGAATGGGCCAGGAGCCGGGGATCGGGGTCTCGAAGTCGATCCGCGGAAAGACCCACATGTTCAGGACGAACCCGTTCATCCAGAGTGCGGCCACGATGAGCGCCATCAGAGAAAGCCGCCGCGAGGCGTCCCGGAGCATCTCCGCGGGGAGCGCCCGCGTCCGGGGACCCGAGGCGCTGGCCTCCCGGAAGGGGCGTTCCACCACCACCGTGCGGCCGTCCGTCACGTGAGCGGCCAGAACATCGGGATCAGGAGCGTCGCGGCCGCCCAGAGCAGGATGTTCAAGGGCAACCCGAATCGGAAGAAGTCACCGAACGTGTAGCCGCCCGGTCCCATCACGATCATGTTCGTCTGGTACCCGACGGGTGTGGCGAAGCTCGCCGACGCGCCGTAGGCGATGGCCACCAGGAAGGGGCGAGGGTCGAGCCCCATGGTGTCGGAAACGATGAACGCGAGTGGCGCCATGAGGACCGCGGTCGCGTTGTTCGAGATGAACGCGGAGAAGATGCTGGTGAGCAGATAGAAACCCGACAAGACAGCGAGCGGGCCGAGTTGACCGAGGACTCCCATTGCGCCGTCGACGATCAACTGGGCGAGCCCGGTCTTCTCCAGACCGAGTCCCAGCGGAATCGAGCCGGCGATCAGAAAGAGCACGGGCGCATCGAGCGCCGCCAGGGCATCCCGCGGGCGCAGGCAACTCGTCGCCATGAGAAGGCCCGCTCCCCCGACCGCCAGTACCGACAGCGGCGCCACCTTCATCGTCGCCAGAACGATGACCGCCAGCAGCGTGCCCAGCGCCAGCGGGGCGCGGGTCCGCTGCACGATCAGCTGGTCTACCCCTTCGACCACCATCACGGAACCGGTCTCGCGGATCGCGTCCAGGCCGCGCCGATCGGCTTGCAGCAGAAGAACGTCACCACCGCGAAGCCGCATCCCCCTCAGGTAGTACCGATGCTGCCGGCCGTGACGTTGCACGGCCATGATCTTGACGCCGTACAGGCGGTTCAAGCCGAGACCCGCCACCTGCCGCCCCACGAACGGCGAATCCGGCAGCACGACGGCCTCCGCGATCGCCAGATCCATCGACCGGACCTGCACACGCTTCTCGTCTTCGACGACGCTCGCGATCTTGACGCCGTGCCGATCGATGAATTCCGTGATTCCTTGCGGCGTCCCCTCGACGATCAGAGAGTCCTGCGGCTCGATCGCCTTCTCGAGGGCGGTGACCGCGAAGATGACTTGTTCGCCTCGTACGATCTCGAGAAGGCGGACGTCTTTCTGATCGAGGGGAAGTACTTCCTTCAGAATTCGCCCGACAAGCGGCGCGTCGGCTCCGACAATGAGCTCCGTGACGAACTTCGCTCCTCGATCCTCGGGAAGCATGGCCGAGAGAGGTGTCCGATCGGGCAGGAGCCGCTTGTACATCAGGAAGATGTAAAGAAATCCGAGAAGGAAGTAACAGACGCCGAGGGGAGCAAACTCGAAGATGTCGAAGCCGGGTCCTCCGTGGCTCCGGTAAAGCTGATCGACGAGCAGGTTCGTGCTCGTGCCGATGACCGTGCACGTCCCACCGAGAATCGCGAAGTAGCTCACCGGCAGCAAGAGCTTCGACGGTTTCATGTCGCCGTGTCGGCTCAGGGCCAGCACGACCGGGATCATCATGACGACGACGGGCGTGTTGTTCAGGAAAGCGCTCGCGAACCCGACGACGAGCGCCAGCAAGATGATGAGCCGGGACATCTCGTTGCGGGCTCGGGTCCGGAGCAAGCCCACCAGAAAGTCCAGCGCTCCCGTCTTGATGAGCGCGGCACTCAGGATGAACATCGCGGCGATCGTGATCGTGGCCTGATTCGAGAATCCGGAGAGCGCTTCCTGCGGCGTCAAGATCCCCGACAGGCAGAGCGCTGCGATCGTCAGAACCGAGGCGGCCTCGAACGGAAGGGCTCGGGTCGCGAACAGGACGACGGCGACCACGAGAATGAAGGCGAACAGAACTGACTCCACGGACCCTCCTCGATTGTCCCGCCAGAATGGGTGGCGGGCTCCGTTTGCGCAACCGAGGAGAGCGGGGGAACCTCGGGTCTCTTCTCGGGGGTGCGGTCAGCCGATGAATGAAGCGAACCCGCTCGATGGACGCTTTCCGTGGTCTTGCATTCCCCGGAGCGGGGGGCCAGAATGGCGGCCACCCGAGTGGGGGGGAGGAAGAGAGGGCATGGACGTGATTCTCTTGCCTGGTGGCGTCCTGAGAGCCTCCGTGTGGGATCCCGAGCTGCGTGACACGACGATGCGCGACGTGTCGGAGGATCTGCCGTACTTCTTGCGGAGCGCCGTTCGGTTGCACGACGAGGTCACCCTCCGAGATCTTCTCATGCTCGCCGATCGCCATCGTGAGTTCCTCTTGCCTCTCTTCACCGATCTTCTCGACGACTTCGTCGATGAGGTGAAGCGGCCGGCGTCCGGCGACGAGCTCTGCGAGCTCGACTACCTGGAGATCTGCTGGGAGTGCTACTCGGAAGGGAAGCGCTTCGACCTCCAGCCGGCGCTCGTCGGCCGGAATCACGAGGATCCCCAGGTCTACTCCGTCGAGGCGGTTCCCACGAACGCGATGGGGCACCTGGCGGTGTTGCTTCGGACCGACTTCATGTTGCGACTCCCCACCGTCAGGCCGGGCCGCGGCGAGATCGTGACCGCGGACGAAGCGAACCTCCCGGTGCGCCGGGAGCTCCGCCGCGATTTCCTCCTCTTCGACGTGTTCGACGCCGTCCTGGCCGAGATCACCGTACACGGCGACCCGATGGAACGGGATCGCTGGTGGCGGGAGATCGGACGCCGCGAGCTGGATCGCACCGAAGGCGCGGACGACGAATAGCTCGGGTCGGCGTGCCCCCTATCCGTGCCCGTCGGAGCCCCTTGCTCATTTTTGAGTTTCTTGGCGCTAATCCACGCCCTCTGTCTTCCCGATATAGGGAAGCCGGCTCCCCCTCTTCGCCCGTTCCAGGGCGAATCGGAATCGCCGGTGAGCTCCCAAGGCACGGACAGCCCCACTGGCAAACAGGAAGAGATCAACAGAATGAAGATGCCGTTCTTGCTTTTGCTCGCGCTCTTTCTCGTTGCGTTGGCGCTCCTGCCCGCCGACGTCTTCGCTCAATCCTCCGGAACCGTGAACATCACCGGTCGCGTCGATAAGGCGGCCGCCATGCGCTGGTGGACCTTCAGTGCAATCAACACCGAGATCGGTACGAACGCTCCCGCCGTCCAGAACGGCCCCCTGGACTTCACCCTCGACGTCTCCGACGTCGCGGCGGGAAACAACAACAACACGTACGCGGGCGGCACCGTTCAGCTGATGCTTCGGAGCAATACGACGTTCAATCTCGACGCCCAGGTCACGGCATCGTCGGGCTTCGGTGCCGCCGCCGCCGGCGACGCGGCGCTCTCGGACGTCGGTTTCGGCATCGGAGGACTGGCCAACTCGGGCGCCAAGGTCTTCGGCGATCCGGCCACCGGCTCCACGATCACCGCGGCCTTCGCTAACGATCCGAGCGCGGCGGCGAAGGACGTGGACGAAGAGCCCATTTTCACGTCGACGCTGGCCGACATCGCAGCGTCCACTCAGGTACTGACCGGACCGCGCATCTCGAACCGCGGCGGCATCGGCTCCCCGAACAACGGGATGCTGGTCGACTGCACCTACGCGATCGGTCCGCAGTTCTACACGCCGGCGAACCCGATTTCCGCCACCGTGACCTTCACGCTGGCGACGCCGTAGCGGATGACCCGGGCTCTCGGTGTTTCCCCCCCACGAGCACGGCGGGAGGAATGCGAAGAGAGGGGTGGCTCTCGCAGCCGCCTCTCTTTTTCGTTCCGGCCCTCCCGGCTTCGCCAGCATCCGCGGGGTGTCGCGATCACCGTGTTGCTCGCGTTCGGATCGTGGACCGTGGGTCCCTCGGCCGCCCCGGCGAGCGCCCAGGCGGAGTACCTGATCACGTTGACGGGGCCGCCGGGAGAGGCGCCACCGGATCTCGAGGCACAGGTCATCGACATCGAAGTCAGCCGGGAGGAGCTGGCTCGTCGCTCCGCGTTGCCCCCGTTCGACGTGGACCTCGGGCAGCTCTCGCCGCTCAACCCGGCGAGCTACGCAACCGGCACGATCGTGATCCGGGTCTTCTCGCCATGGGGCTGGTTTCCACGGTACGAGATGCAGGCGCGCGCCCGTACCGCGGCCACCGGGGGCGGGAACTTCACGACCACGGACGTCGGCATGGGCGTTCTGAACGTGGTGGGCGCGAACCCGATCGTGAACCCGAGCTTCGACTACGACCCCCGTCTTTCCCCGAAGAACATCGATGACGAGCCGCTCTTCCAGGGAACGGTGGGGACGCTTCCTCTGTCGCCGCCGCTCATGCTGCTCTACCGGACGCAGGGGTTCTACATGGGGGCTTGGAACTCGTTCCTCCTCGTGTTCGCGGTGGGTCCGCAGTTCTTCACGCCAACCGGAGCCGAGAGCATGCAGATTCAGCTCAGGTTGAGGCGGAGATGAGGGCGGCGGCGGCCGTGATCGCGACCCTGTTCTTCGCCGCGACCGAAGCCGCGGCGGGCGACGTGGCGATCGTGCCGAGCCTGGTGGAGCTGACGGTCCTGCCGGGGGAAGACCACACGACCGTCGTCCAGATCCACTACACGAAGGACGGGCCCGCCGACACACAACCGGTCCGGGTGATGCTCGATACGGAGAACTGGAGCATGAACACGGCCGGCGATCTCGCCTTCACGCCCGACGACGTCCCGTTCAGCGCGAAGCCTTGGATCGTGTTTTCGCCCGGGGAGGCGGAGATCGACCCGGGCGAAATGATGAACGTGCGCGTCTCGGTCATCGTTCCGGAGGGGACCGCGAGCGGGGAGTACCGCGCCGCGCTCATCGCGCAGCCGCGAACGCCGTTCCGTCCGCTCACGCAGGGCGACCGACGCCTCGAGCTCATCTGCCGTCTCGCGACCATCATCTACGTGCAGGTCCCGCCGGTGGTCGGCGACGTCGAGTTCGGGTCGCTCCAGGTCACGCGCCTGGACGGCCGGTACCACGTCGTCCCCCGCTTCCACAACCGCGGCGGCGCCCATCTTCGCGTATACGACTCGTTCGAGGTCCTGCCGCTGGCCGAAGCCCCCTCGACGACGACGTGCCAGCGCGAAGAGCAGGAGGCGGGGGTGATTCTACCGGGACGGTCGCGCCAGTTCGTTCACGTCTTGCCGTGCGACCTCGCCCCCGGTTGGTATCAGCTCATCTATCGAGCGGACGTCGGCAAGGACCTGCCGTTGCAGGAAGGGGAGACGACGTTCGTCATCTCTCCCAACGACGGCGATGCGCTCGCGTCGACGGAGCCGGCGGAGCCCTAGGCGGGGCGCTTCACCCTTCCGTTCACGGACGAATGAAGATCTTCCGCTCGACCGCCCGCTCTCGGGGTCGGATCGGCACGTGCACGGGACGCGCGTCGCCCCCGCTGGCGAGCCGCACCTCGATCGGGTCGGGCGCCCGGTTCTCATCCGTCAACGAGGCCTGGTCGACAATGAGGGTGCGAACGCCCGGGGGAATGTCACTCAGCCGGTAGTAACCGTTCGAGTCCGAAACCGTGTCGCTGATGCCCGCGATCAGCACGTGAACATCGGGGAGGCCGGGTTCGTCTTCGTCGAGCTTCCCATCGCCGTCGAGATCGTGAAACACGAGCCCGTGGAGCGTGCGAGACACGCTCGTTCGCCAGTCGACGGCCACCGTTCTGAGGGCGGGGAGCAAGATCTCCCGGTCGATCGGATCGAGCAGCGCGAGGTCCGCACGGATCCCTTCTGCCGCGACCGAGATCGAATGCTCGCCGGCCCGGACTCCCTGGAACGAGTACTCGCCAGTCTCACTCGTGACGGTCGACAAGTTTCCCCGGTCGAGCCGGACGCGGATGCCTTCGAGCGGCCGATCTCCCCGGCTGAACTCGCCATCCAGGTCGTGGTCGAGATAGATGCGGCCGCGGATCTGGGCCACGTGCGACTGCGGCCCGACGAAGAGCCCGGGGTTGGGTTTGCCCTCGTCGAAAAGGAACGTGCCGTGTCCGGCGAGGCGGTAGGAGTCGTGAGTCTGCTGTTGATCGTACGCGTAGTCGAGCTCGTGGGAGCCGCCGAAGTTCCAGGTGAGTCGCGCGTTTCCCAGGAAGTCGAGGCCTCTGTCCGAACGGGGGCGGCCCCAGCGACCGCCGACCGTCGCCTGGAGCCCCGCCTGTCCGGGCACCGGCTGCGTCCAGTAAACGGACACGCCCTGCAGATGACCGCCCTGCCAGGTCCCCGTGAGCTGTCCTGACCCGAACCGCGAACGGGTGGAGAGGCCGGCGGTGAGGACGAGAGGGAATCCGTCGCGAATGGTCTCGCGCGTCATGACGAACCAGTCGCCCCGGCCGACCGAACCGCGCGCGTCGACGAGCAGATCCGTGCGGCGCTCCACGTCGCCGACGTCCGACGAATGAATCGACGCGCTGACCGTGCGAAGACTCGTTCGACCGGGCGCGGCCGAGACGGAGCCGGTGGTCAGGTACTCGGTGGCTCCCTCGACGAGGTGGTGGTGGATCGACTGCGACGCCGAGAGTGAGAGCCACCGGCTCGGTGCGGTCCGCCCGCCAACGGTCCAGAAGCGCGAGCTCCTTTCCGGGAACGTGAGCACGGGCAGGCGGAACTCGGTTCCGTAGTGCCCCAGCCGCGTATTGAAACGGACCTCGGGTGCGGCCAGCCACTCGAGACTGACCTCGGACGCGAGGCCGTGGCGTCGTCCTCGTCCCGGACCCTGGTCGAGGCCCGCCATCGTCTGCAGGCGTACTCTGGGCGATGCGAGTCGGTGCTGCGCCGCGAAGAGGACGCCGCCGGGCTCGTCCTGAGCGTCGCTCCTGATCGCCAGGCCCATACTGATCGCCTGCCCGGCGGGAGTTCCCGGCCGCGCGCCGGTGGTGTAGGCCGCGGATGCGACTTCCCCGTCGAAGCGCGGTCGGGAGGCCCGGCCCGGGATTCCGATCTGCCCCGCCACGAGCCGGCGGAAGTCCACGGAGAATCGGTGGCGCCCGCCGCGCCGCTCTCCCGCCCATTGCAGTCCGCGTCCGAACGTGTCGAACCACCGGAATTCGGGAGTGCCGCGCAGATCTCCCGCCGCCCACTCATTCCCGCGACCGTCGAGATAGCCGAAGTAATAGGAGCGAAGCACGGGGTCTTCCGAGTCAGCCGCCTGCGCGAGGACACTCGACCGGAAGAGCCCCCGGCCGAGGCGCGCCTTGTCGTCGATCCGCAATCCGCCGTAGGTGCCTCCGAGGTCGTGGTTCGCGTAGCCGTGGTACTGCACTTCCTGCATCCCGAAGCGGGGGAGATCGGCCACGATCGGTGCTCCCGCGGCCCTCCGGCTGAGCAACGTGATCTCGTCCTCGCTCGGCGTGACGTACGCCGAGAGGTCGAAGAGGATCGTGACCAGCGAGAGTGGCAGTCGCAGGTCACTGACGTCGGAGCCCGTGGCGAGACCGGGAGTGAGCGCGAGGTCGAGTCCTTGATTGCGTCGGATCTCGCCGGAGTTCCCATCGTACTCGACTATGGAGGCGTCCAGCGGGTTGGAAACGGAAACCGAGTTCGTCGCGGGCTCGAAGTAGAGCTCGGCGTGGAGCGCGCGGGCGATGGGAAGCGCCGGCAGATACCATTCGTGTCCGCGCTTCTCGGGGTAGACGATCGGGGTGAGGATCTCCTGCCGGTTCACCGTCACGGTCGGCGCCGGGTCGGTGGCGGCGGCGGGGACCGCCCCCGCCGCCGCGATCAGGACGAAGGCGGCAGTGCCACGAGCGAGGCCCGAAGCCGCGGCCAGCAGAACGGCCGCGGCCCCGAGGAACCGACGTGGGTGAGCGGTCGCGGCCGCACGGCGGCGAGCGGTCTCCTGATTCAGAGTCCGGCCTCACGGGTAGGAGCTGAGTTGGCTCTCCTGGGGTCTGGTCCCTGAAATCGGTGAGTTTTGGAAGATTCTTGAGCCGGCGGGGCCCCGTAGCCCTCCGGTGTCGCGTGTCCGACCTCAGCCTCTCGCGGCGCTCTCCCGGCGGATATCGATCACTCTCCGGGCCATGGCCTCGACCAAGCCTATCGAGAGATCGAAGTGATCTTCGAGAACGTCCAGGAGCGATTCCGTGTCGCCGCGCAGCGCCACCAGCGGGGTCTCCGTCACTGCCGTGTACCAGCGGGGGCGGGTCTTCGCCTCCAGACGGACCTCCGGAGTGGCGCGGGCCATCTGCGCGAGCGCGTCGAGGCTGGACCGCCCGAAGGGGGAGTCCGGTCGCCGGATCATGACGATCCGCTCCACGAGATCGAGAGGCCGGTCGGGGGGTTGGATCAGCCCTTCCATCGAAACGAGGTGGGTTCCGGTCGGAATGCGCTGCCGGACCTCGAGTGTGCGCTTGGCGAGGGTCCGAATGAGACCGTGGATGATCGAGAAGTCGTCCTCGAGGATGTCGTGGAACGTGTCTCTCTCCAACTCCAGC
>JALGZO010000334.1 GCA_025774865.1 bacterium
ATGGACGCTCGCGACGGCAATCTCGGAAACGGAGTGCTACGCCGCTTCAACGTCACGTTCGACTACTCGCGCGCGGTCATGCTGCTCGAACGGAACGAGCGTTACGACGAGCCGTTCGAGTGGGACATGTCCGGCATGCGACTGGCGCCCACAGGACAGTCCGGCCTGCGCATCGAGGCACTCGTCGAAGGTTCACCCGCGGCGAAGGTCGGTCTCGCGATCGACGACGTGGTGACCCACGTCAACGGCCAGGTGGTCTCGAAGGACGACGCTCAGTCGTTACGACGGATGCTGGAGCAGGACGGCGCGGTCGTCCGAGTATCCGCGACCCGTAACGGCGAGATCCTGGAATTCAAGTTCAAGTTGCGCCGACTGGTTTAGCCGCCATCGTGTCGACCTTGTGAAGGCCAGGACGATTCGATTGACATGAACACTCCTGCTCGAACACACTGACAGAGGAAATGGGGTCAGGATTTCCTGGTCGCCTGTCCAACACGGCCGAAAGTGAAGTAGCCTGACGCCCTCGAGAGAGAAGGAGAAGGAATGCCCAAGCGATTCGTCAGACTTTTATTGGTATCCGGCCTCGTGGTGGCGATCGCTGCTCTGGCCTACATGCAGGGGTACTCGGACCGTGAGAGTGGGACGAGCATCGGCTTCATGCCGTCGACGATGGCAAATGACCAGGCGAAGCCGAAGATCACGCCGACGGGGACACTGATGGACCCCAACATCTACTATCCGGGGAGCGAGGCGCTCGGAGCCGACGAGATGCGTCTGATTTCCTGCGGGACGGGAATGCCCACCGCGCGGGAGTACCAGGCGGCTTCGTGCTGGCTTCTCGAGCTTGGCAACGGCGACAAGTTCCTCTTCGACGGAGGCACGGGTTCCGCTGCGCGCATCGCAAGCCTCGGCATTCCATACGAATACTTGAACAAGATCTTCATCAGCCATCTCCACACCGACCACTTCGGCGATTTCTCCGCGTATTTCATCGGTGGCTGGTTGTCTGGGCGCCAGGGGCCGCTCCACGTGTACGGTCCGAGCGGGGCTCGCCCCGAGACCGGAACGAAGTACGCCATCGAGCACTGGCAGAAAGCTCTGACGTGGGACGTCGAAGGCCGTGCCGGTCGTCTGCCTGCTTCGGGCGGGAAGGTCGTCGTCCACGAGTTCGACTTCAAGGGCGAGAACAAGGTCATTTACGAGGAGAATGGCGTGACCATTCGCTCGTGGCCGGCCAACCACGTCATCGACGGACCCGTCAGCTTCGCCCTGGAGTGGAATGGACTCAAGTTCGTGTTCGGCGGCGATACCTACCCGAACCAGTGGTACGTGAAGTATGCCAAGGACGCCGATCTCGCGATTCACGAGTGCTTCATCACCGTGCCCGACCTGGCCGCGAAGTTCGGCTTCTCGGTGTCGACGGCCCTGGAGGTGGGCACGCAGATCCACACGCCGCCGGAGGCGTTCGGTAAGGTCATGAGCATGATCAAGCCGCGCATGGCCGTGGCGTACCACTTCTTCAACGACCCCGACACGGCCCCCCCGATCCTGGAGGGCATCCGGTCGACCTACGACGGCCCGCTCACGCTGGCCGAGGACTACCTGGTCTGGAACATCACGAAGGACGAGATCCGGACCCGCAAGATCGCGTACAACGCAGATGCTTGGCCGCCGCCGGGGGCCAAAGCCCCGCCGCCGGTGGACCGGTCGATCACGAAGTACACGTCGGACTGGATCGTGGAGAAGAACCTCGACGTGACGGACCTCGTCCAGCAGATCTACGACCGTACCAACAAGCAGTACGGCACCAACGAGAAACCTAGCCAGTAGCCCATCTCAGTGGCGGTCCGGGATCATCCCGGACCGCCTGCCGCAACTTCGAAAGCTTCTCTCTCCTGACCGTCTTCGCGCATGAGGCGACGGTCGTCTCGTGATCAGGTTAGGCCAGCAGACTGAGGGCATCGAGTTTCCGCGACACAACGGCTGGCGGCGGGACACCGTTCCCGCCGCTTGCCAACATTTCTCCAAGACTGGGGAGGACTCCCGGGGACTCCAGGGGACTGGAGAGGACAACGAGTTAGATCGTAACTCGTTGCCCTGTCCCGGATTGACTACGAAAGTCGCACGTCGCCGCCGTTTCTCGAGAACAAGGGACGCGGGTTCGATTCCCGCCGCCTCCACCAGACTAGCTTGTTGATGGTGCGCGACTTTCACATCTTACTCGTTCATCAAAAGGAACTCCCGGCGCTCTACTCGTGCTCCTCAGTGCTCACCAAGCCTCTCCGATGCTCCCCAGTCGTGGAGAGACGTGT
>JALGZO010000335.1 GCA_025774865.1 bacterium
AGCTCGCAGTGATCACCGTGACATGGATGATCAGCCAGTTGGAGTTGAGCACCGGTACGAGCAGTCCGATCGCAGGATCGAACAGCGAGGCCATGGATATGCCCAGCACCACGAAGGCAAGAAGCGCGCTCAGTCCCACGGCAGCTCCCCGGCGCTCACGCCACTCGAAGATGACCCCCCCCAGCGCGACGGACAGACTGATGAAGAGAAGAGACTCGAAGCCGTTGCTCAGGGGCGCATGACCGGACGCAACCCACCGCAGGACGTAGCCCAGCAGGTGGACGAGGAAGGCGACGACGTAGAAGACCATACCCGCGACGAAGAGAAGACGGCGCGTCAGCTCCCGGCGTCCCCCCGAAGGCAGAAGGCTCAGGAAGTAGGCCGGCATGAGCAGAAGGAACGCGAAGAGATAGGGCCAGAGAACGCGACTGAAGAGGCGCGTCCGGTTCAGGAACACCTCCGCTTCCACGGCCCCCGCCCCCGGCAGGATCGCCGCCCCGTATTCGGCCTGGATGGAACGGACGGCGCGGACTCCACGCCCCAACCTTTCCGCATCCCGATCGTGCAGCCCCCCGATGAGGTCCAAATTTGCCTCCTGGTACCGGGGGCGCAGCGAGTCGGGCAGCCCGCCGACGATCTTCACGCCGCTGTCCCAGCTGTGATGCGGATCGTCCGGTATCGGGAAGATCCGGAGAGTCTGTCCTTGCAGGCTGAGATACAGCATGTTCACACGCTCGTCGAATGCCATCAGCTTTCGCTGTAGCTTGCTGCGATCTCGATCAGGTGTGCGATGTGCAGCATCCACGTGGCCGACCAACATGTAGTCGCCCTGCTCGTTGAACAGGCTCGCCGCGGACACGTGGGTCGTCGTGGCCGGAATTCCCAGAAGATCCTTCAGCCCGGGGTGGCGCACGTAGAGGAGAGGCTCGTCCCACCAGTGTTCCGGTGTCGCCAGCCAGCTGAGATAGAGATCCAGCGGCGTCCAGTCCTCGTAGCTCTCCCGCTTGGTGATCTTGCGCACGACTTCGTGCGCGAGCGTGTCCACGGGTTTCATCCGCCCCTGAAAGTCTTGAGTGATGATGCGGCCGACCGCCGCCCGGGCTTCCGGAGGAAGCTCGAGTACTCCCTCCGGCGCCACGTGACCTGCGTGCGCCGCATGCTCCGGTGGGTCTTGAGCTCGCGCCGGAACCGCGCCCGAGAACACCCACACGAGTATCGCGATCGTCTGAATCGCCTCGAATCGCACCCGGTTCACGCGCGACTCCTTATCTGTTCTGGGCCCATCCGCGGACGCGGCCAAATCAGATCCTTCAGAAGCGACAACAGGAAGCCCAGCGTAATGAGGGTGTAACCGACGTACGTCGGCCATTTGCCCGGGTCGTGGTTGACGATGAGGATCGTGCCGCGGTTGTCGGTGTCATAGGAGTTCTGAAAGTGCTTGCGCCCCCGGTGAGTCAGGGGAGAGTTCATGCGGATCACGGCCGGTTGACCGTCGATCTTCCGCTCGGGATCCTCGAGCCTCACGTGGCTCTCGTAGCCCGCCGGTCGGGTGCCGCCGGGGTACGTGACCAGGACGAAGTCATCCAGATGGAGCGCGTACGGGAGATCGATCGGGATCGGTCCGAAGGCCGCGTGGATCGTCTCGCCGCCGAGATCCACCTCGGTGGCCCGCGAGCCGCGGAGCAGGAGCACCGTGGTCGATTCGCCCCCGCGTTCGACGTCGACCCGGACGGCGGGGGGAGCATCCGACCCTCCCGCCGGATCAGCCGGCGCGGTCACTCCCCCACCGCTTCGCAACACGACGCTGAAATCATTCTGCGGAGTCCGGTAAACGACGAGGGGAGCCACTCGGAACGGCTGTCCGGGTGGTATGGTCCGAGACCCGCCCGCCGCGCCCGCGTTCAGCTCCACCAGGGGGAAGCTGCTGCAGGCGTGCAGGGAATCCCCCGAGCCTGCGAACAGCAGGCGCGGCTCGAACCGATAGCCGGTCTCCACCGGGGCGAGCGATCCTTCGGCCCGTCCGTGCTGGGCGGCGAACTCGGGGTAGTAGGCGAAGAGCATCCGTTCATCGCGGTCGCCGGCCGGCGAGAGTACCTCCACCCGGATCATGGGGTTGCTCATGCGGGCCGGTCCCTCGTCCTGACCTCCCACTTTGAAGTCCGCCCGGAACTCGGTGATGGTGAACGCGACGCCCCCCACCTCGAGGGTGGCCGGAAGATCCGTCGTCACGGGGATACTTCCGGTCTCGTCGTCCACTCGCACCTCCAGGCTACCCAGCGGCGGGTCACCCACGGTGGAGAGTAGC
>JALGZO010000336.1 GCA_025774865.1 bacterium
TGGTACGAGTAGGGCCAGCGCAAGACCTACGGGCTCACGGCGACGATCTGCGAGCGTAGAGGCGGAGTTCCGCGCACCGCCTGCGCCGCGATTCCTCTACCGGTACAGCACCTTGACGCTTCCCCAACTCCGACTCTCGACCGAAATCGCTCCGGTTCGACGTCCCGGTTTCCGTTTCCCCGAAACTTACCGTCAGCGAGCTCCACGACGTCGAGTCGCAGCAAGCAGTCCTCCGGCACGCCCGTGCATACGTCCCCGCTGTCCCAGCGGCCGGTTCCGCGTGCGGTTTCCCGCTTACTTCAAGAGCACGAGCCTCCTCGCGGCGTGGAAGCCCGAAGCCTCGAGCTGACAGAAGTACACTCCGCTCGCGACCCGCCGCCCCCGTTCCAGACGACCGCGTGCTCTCCCACGCCCCGGCTGTCGTCGACGAGTGTCGCCACGGCCCTCCCCGCGACGTCGACGATCCTCAACGTCACGGCGCCCGGCGTACCGATCGTGAATTCGATCCGCGTGCTCGGGCTCATCGGATTCGGGAACGCGCGAGTCAACGAAGTGGTCGTCGTGGACGCGGCGTTCCCGGGAAGCTCGACGCCGGTGGCGTCGCACTCCGGCAGCGGCGGCGGAGCACCGGGATCCGTCCAGACGAACTGGAACTGTTCGAAGTCGTCGCAATCGACGTCACCATCCGCGTCGAAGTCCGCGGCGAAGCACTCGGGGCCGATCGGCCCGCCGCCCGGCCCCGTGAAGCACCCGGCGAACTGGGCGTAGTCGTTCGAGTCGACGTCGCTGTCGCCGTCGAAATCGCCGGCCCCGCCGTTTCTCGCGGTCACGGTGATCTGGCCGAAGTCGTTCGTGACCAGGTATCCGGCGGACAGGATCTGGAACATCGAGTTGTCCAGGTACTCCCGGAAGTCGCTGTTCGGATCGTCGGGATCGGCGCTCGGATTCGGCCACGGGGGCGAATACCCGTTGTCGATGAAGGCCGGGATGAGGATCTTCTTGACCGCCCAGATGTCCAGGGCGACCGGATCCAGGCTCGCGACCAGCTCGTCCTTCCGCGTGGCTCCAGCGTACGACGTCCACGGGCCGTCGAAGGGGTTCGCGTTGATCCAGATCGCATCCAGGATGTTCAGGTCCGCGAGTTGGATCTCCCCGAGGAGCGCACCCATTATCCCGTAGCGGATGGCGGAGTGCGAGTTCGTGCCTAGCTGCCCCGTGACCACGCCCATGTAGTGTTTCACGGCCGCGGTCGCTCCGTACGTGGCGTGGTGCGACTTGAGGACCGGCAAGTTGATGAACTTCAGCCCTTCTCGATCGTAGGTACCGGAGACCGGGCTCCAGATCCCGTACCGGAGGCTGACGTACGTCCCAGAGTCCGTCTGGAACTTAGGATAGGACACGCGGCCCTGCACCTGACCGTCGTAGGGATACACGACGTAGCCGTCGGCCAGGTTTCCGGCGGAATACTCGGTGACGGAGCTGTTCCGGATCGAGGTCCAGTCGAAATGCGAGACGTTGTGCCCCGCGGTCTGGAACGCGACGACGACATCGTGCGGGGACAAGCCGTGGTCCTGGGCGTTGTTCAGGGGGCGGTCGAAACCCAGCACCGAGTTGAATTGCGCGTTCTCGCAAACGACGACCTGGCCGGTGAACCCGTCGGGATGATCGACGACCCGACGGATCAGGCCGCGCAAGAGGTCCACGTTCGTGCCACCGCGTTCGTCCCACTGGTAGTTGATCTTGATGATGACCACGTCGTCCGCGCTGATGATCCCACCGGGCCCGCTGATCAGGGACTCCGTGGCGGACTCGTGGAGCTTCAGCCCGTCCCGGCCCATGGTTGCGAGGAGGTTATCCACGCCGACCAGACGATCGCCCGCCGGATCCTGGGGGCAGTCCGTGACGCGGTAGACTTGGGCCTGGTAACCGAGGGGAGGACTGGGCCTGGGCCCGCGGTACTCGTCGGCCCATAGCAGGTAGCCGCCGACCGCGGAGGTCAGCACGAGTCCGAGCGCGGCCGCCGCGATCCCGAGCGGGGCGCGCGCCCAAACGATGACTTGACGCCGGGCGGCGATCACGGCCGCGACGACCGGAACGCCGAACGCCAGCGTGGCCGTCGACAACGCGGCCTGCTGGCACGGATAGACCAGACGGCTCGGTCGCGTTCCGCTGCGCAGCACCAGCCAGGCCAGCGCGAAGATCCCGCTGATCAGCGTGTTCGTCAGGATCCAGCGCTTCCAGAAGCCGAAGTGTCGGCCGAAAGTGTGGGTCTCGGCGGTCTCATGTTCCGTTTCGGCGTGCGAATGTCGTCGGCATCTCATCTTTGCACACTCCGCGGTGGCCCGTTTCCGAGGGGGCGCCTCTCCTTCGGCGCGTTCAGCGTGTTCCCAGCCTAGTCTCCGGGCGGAGATACTTTCAAGACTTATGAGTCAGGAATCGTGTGTCGCGCCCGATCCGGACGGCGGGTCACGACGACAGATCCCCTCCTGAGCCCCATACCACGCAATCCTGCGGAAATGGCGCGGAGACGAGGAGAAGGAACCAGCGGGAGCGGTTGC
>JALGZO010000337.1 GCA_025774865.1 bacterium
TGGAGTTCGCCGAGACCGAATCGTCGGGGCCCTTGACGCTGCGCGAAGGCCTCTTCGAGAAGCCGACCCTCACCGATCCGGGACCCACGGCGCTCGAGTTGCACACCTTCCCCAACGAAGCCGCCGAAGTCCGCGGCATCGCGCGGAGAATCCTGTGGGAGGTCGAGGAAGGGTCCCGCGCATTCGACGAGTTTCTCGTCGTCGTGACCATCGACGGTCCGTCACCCTCTCTCTTCCGTCGGATCTTCGCGCGCGCCGGGGTCCCGCTGGCCGATCGCGCCGGCGTGCCGGCGATCCGCACCGAGGGCGGCCGGCGCGCCACGACACTCGCTCGCGGCATCGTCGCGCGACCGAACGATCCGGAGAGTCAGTCGCTCCGATTCCTCGACGTGCCGGGTGAGCTGTCCGAAGAGCGGGTCGCTGGCTTTCTGCGAGCGAACCACTGGACCGACGCGGTGGCTCGCTTTCGCGACCTGTACGAGCTCGGCTTCGGGGAGCGGCCGCCGCTCGAAATCGACGAGTCGCTGGACGCGCTCGAGCTCGGGTACGGTGATCGCCCGTATCGTCCGCGCGAGTTCGCGCGCGCGCTGGGCGCCGCCCTCTCGACGTCGATGCACCGCGCCCGGTTCGCCGAGCGCGACGACGACGCGTGCGTTCTGCTCGTGCGCCCCGAAGGGGCGCGCGCGATCGCACGCCCGTTCGTGTGGCACGCCGGACTCGTGGCGGGAGCCGTCCGCCGACTGACGCGCGACGATCCCCTGCTGCCGGATCGCTTTCGTGAGGAGCTCGCGATCCGCGAGCACGAGGGAAAGCACCTGCCGACCCGCCACGAACGGCGCGACGAGAAGTTGCTGCTCGCTCGCTTCGCCTTCGAGTCGGCGCAGGAGACGTCGGTGCTCTCGTGGTCGGAGCGGGCTCGTACCGGCGCGGAGCCACGCAACCCGTCGGCGCTGCTCCTCGACCGCGCGGCCGCCCGGGCGGGGACGCCGCTGGAGCCTCGGGATCCCGAATTCCGCGACGTCGTGCCGACGCCGCCGGCGGCCGACGCCCGACACCTCCCCGTGGACCGCACCGATCTGGAGCTCGCGATACTCGGAGGCCGTGAGAGCCCGGACCCCGACGAGATCGCGTTTCTCCTGTCCGACCCGCGCGCTCGCCACGTCCGGTCCGCGCTGCGCGCCGCGGAGGCCCGCTGGCATCCGGGGCGGCTCACGGCATGGGATGGCGTCCTGGAGGATCCCCGCGCGATCGAGGCGAGCTGGCGCCGGATCGACCCCGAGCAACGCGCCCCGAGCCCGACGACTCTCGAGACGCTCGCGAACTGCCCGTTCGCCTTCCTCGTCGAGCGCGTCCTCGGCCTGGGACGCGATCCCGAGCCCGAGGATGACTGGTCACCCCTGGAGCGCGGCCTGGTCTTCCACGAGATCCTGGAGTCGATCTACCGCCGACTCGCCGACGGAGGACTTCTGCCCGTGACGCCGGGCCGGCTCGAGCGCGCGATGGATGAGCTCGACCGCATCATCGCCCGGCGCCGCCGCGAGCTGGACCGGGATGCACCGGCGCAGCGCGCACTCCGTCGCGCGACGCTCGCCGCGCTCCGAAACGACGTCGCCGCCGTGCTGGCCCTCGACGCCCACCGGCCCGCGGAGGGTCGCGGCGTGCCCACCTGGTTCGAGCTGTCGTTCGGCATGGGCCGTGGGCGACCGACGTTCGCTCTGGGAGACGGAACGCGGCTACCGCTGCGCGGCAAAGCCGATCGCGTCGACCTGCGGCCCAACGGGGCGATCGACGTGATCGATCTCAAGACGGGCAAGCCGCGTGTGAAGCCCGGCCGCGTTACGTCGAACCATCGTGAGAAGACGTCCGTGCACTTGCAGCTTCCGCTCTACCTCGACTGCGTGAGCTCCCTCCTCGGCCGCGCCCCCGGGCGCGCGCTCTTCTACCACGCGACCGCCGACGCCGGCTTCGAGGAGATCGCGTTCGGAGCGAATGACCTCGAGGCGCGACGGGCGGCGCTCGGGCGGCTGCTGCGTGGCGTACTCGACGCGGCCAAGCGGGGGTGGTTCCCCTGCACGCCCGGCGACACCTGCTGCCGTCGCCGGCTCGCCCCGGCTTGCGGGCCGGGCGTGGTCGCGCGCTTCCAGCGGAAGAGGGTCGATCCCGATGTCGTCGCACACATCGGGTTGCTCACCGCCGTCGATGCCCCGGGCGATCCGACGTGAGAATCGCCACCGAGACCCCCGACCAGGAAGTCCGCCACCGCATCGTCGAGGCGCGCGACGTTTCACTCGCCGTCGAGG
>JALGZO010000338.1 GCA_025774865.1 bacterium
ATCGCATCCACCGTCGCCCGGAAGGGCTCGAGCCCGATGGGGGGGAAATCCGGCGCCTGCTGCTGCAACGCCTCGAGCTGCGCGAGCGCGCCATCGGACGCTCCGGCATCCAGGAGCCGCTGCGCCAGCTGGATTCGGGCGGCCGGGTTTCCCGGGTCGAGCTCTACGATCCGAGTGAGGCGGGCGCGGCCCGCTTCAGGGTCGAGGGCCGCCTCACCGCTCGTCCACTCGGCCAGCGCCCACAGGGTCCGAAGGTGCTCGGGATTCACCCTGATCGACTCTTCCAGCTCGTGTCGCGCCTCCTCGAGCCGCCCTGCCCCTTCGAGTACCCGGGCCAGCGTAAGCCAATGATCGGGATCGTCCGGCTGGATCTCGAGCGCGCGGCGGATGCGGGATTCGGCCTCGGAGAGCTCTCCGGCCCGCAGGTGCACCAGAGCCAGACTGGCGTAGCCCGCCGCCTCATCCGGGACGAGCTGAGTGAGCCGCGTAAATTCTACGGCGGCCTCTTCGAGCCGATCCTGTTGCAGGAACGTGAGACCGGCCGTGCGCGCCGCGAGGACATCGGCGGGCGACACGGACGAATCCCCTCCCGGCTCCCCGCCGCAGGCGTACACGACGCCAAGGAGGGCGACGGCGGTCAGGGCGACGACGGTCACGGCCACCCTGGCGGGAACCATATCTCCCGGATCTTCCCGGGATGCGTAGCGATTCATGGATTCTCACCTGCCGTCACGACGGCGGTGGGGGGTTCGCGGAGCACCAACTCGGCCCCGGCATCGGCACGTCCATGCCGGGTGAGGCCGCCCCGGGGCCAGCGCACGATCACGCTGTCCGCGGCCGTCCGATCACCAAGGCCGAACAACACTGGGTTGAGCTCTGACTGGGAAAGATACGAAGAGCCGGCCCGGATCATCCGACGTTGGGCCGTCTCGCCCGCATACAGTGTCACGACCGCGCCAATCGCGTTCCGGTTCGGGGCCTCTCCGACGAGACGTACGCGGAGCCAGCGAGCCGCATCAGTCGAGACGTCGTTTCGCAGCAGCTTCACCGGGCCTCCGTTCACGCCGAACACCAGATCGAGATCTCCATCGCGGTCAATGTCCGCGGTAGCGATTCCGCGCGCCACGATCGGCTGTTCGAAGCCGCCACCCACCTGCCCGGTGACATCGACGAACTGGCCACGCCCATCGTTCTGCAGAAGCTGGGGGGGCTGCGCGAACGTGACGTCCCTCTGGACCGCGTTGATGTCCGGCTCGATATGACCATTGCCCAGTAAGAGATCGGGGTACCCGTCCAGATCCAAATCGGCGAACAGGAGGCCGAACGTCAGCGGAAGGAGGGTGGACCGGGTGAGCCGGGCCGAGCCCGCGAGATCCTGGAACACGCCGTCGCCGATCTGCGTGTAGAGCGAGACCGGCTCGTTGCTGAAGTTCCCTATCGCGATGGAGAGCCGGCCCGAACTCGTCACATCCGCGACGTCGATCCCCATCCCCGCCCTGGCTCGCCCGAACTCGTCGAACGCCACCCCGGCCGGGAGCGCGGCGTCGGTGAACGTTCCGTCTCCATCGTTCAGGTAGAGGAAGTTCTGATAGGTGTCGTTCGAGACTGCTATATCCGGCCACCCATCTCGATTGAAGTCCTCCACGATGACGCCGAGCGACTTGCCGTCGGGGTTTGCCAGCCCGACCTCGTCCGTCACATCGGTGAAGCTCCCGCCGCGAGCCGAGCGCTCACCGGTCTCGTTCCGGTACATGCGACAGGATTCGCCTTCGTACTGGTGTGGCGTCGCGTAGGACTTGTTGGTCCCGTCCAACGTGGTGAAAAGATCCGTGTCCGGTGTCCACTGCACGTAGTTGCAAACGAACAGATCGAGCCACCCATCCCGATCTACGTCCGACCAGGCGGCACCCGTCGACCAGGCAGGGGGCGCGTCACCTCCAGGACGGTTTCCGCTCGCCCCGGTCAGGGACGTCACATCCGTGAATCGTCCTCCGTCGTTCCGGAGTAACCTGTTGGTCCCGACGGCAGTCAGGTAGAGATCGGGGTCTCCGTCCGCATCGTAGTCCGCGGCCACGGCTCCCATCCCGTAGAGCGGGACGTCCAATCCCGCCGCGCTCGTCACATCCTCGAAGCGACCATCGCCCAGGTTGCGGTACAGATGCGAGGTAGGCCGCAGACCCCGCTCGTAGCCGGGCCACGTGGTGCTGTTGACGAGTAGCAGGTCCGGCCAGCCATCTACGTCGTAGTCCAGAAACGCGACCCCGCTCCCCATCGTCTCCGGCATCCACTTCTGCCC
>JALGZO010000339.1 GCA_025774865.1 bacterium
CCTTCCCGCGGCAACGACGTCCCCCGAGGCGTCGACCGCCACCGCACGGGCGCCATCCGAGGAGAACGCCGCGGACCCCTGGATCTCGCGGCTCCAGACATCGGCGCCGGTAGTCCCATCCAGCCTTCGGACGGAGAAGGAGGAGCGCCCTTCGGGATCGTTGGAAATCCCTCCGCCGACGACCACGTCGCCACTCGAGTGGATCGCGACGGCCCGCGCATCGTCGTTCTGGCTCGAGAGCCCGTCAATCTCACGACGCCAGAGTTCAGACCCTGTCGCACTCGCAAGCTTGATCACCGTGAAGTCCCACCCAGTGGTCGTGTTGTCCAGGAGACCCACGGCGACGACGTTCCCCGACCCGTCCACCGCGACAGCTGCCGCCTCATCATCACCGCTCGCAGATCCGTCGATCTCCTGACGCCACAGCTCGGTACCTGAGCCCGAGCCGAGCTTGATGACCACGAAATCGTTGGACGTACCCGTGTTCTCCAGCCAGCCCGCGGCGACGACATTCCCCGAACCGTCGGTTGCCACCGCCTGGGGGTTGTCCGCTGAGAGGCTTGCTGAGCCATCGATATCCTGCTTCCAGGTCTGTGTTCCGGTCGACGCGGAGACCTTGACGACGCTGAAGTCGCTGGCCGAGCCCGTGTTGATGAGCCGCGCCACGGCCGCAACCCCGCCTGAGCCGTCTAGGGCGAGCGCGCGGCCGAAATCCCCAATGTTCGGATCCGGCTCAGACCCGTCCACCTCCAGCCTCCAGAGCTCTGCGCCCGTCGTCCCCGCGAACTTGATGATTCCGAAATCCCCGTTGAGGAGACCCGTCGCGTACGCATCATCCGACCCGTCGATGGCGACGGAGGCAGCGGTCGTGCTGTCGAGCTCCTGTCTCCAGATCTCGACTCCCGTTGCGCCGGAGAGCTTCATCACGACGAAGTTGTCCGACGGCGCCGTGTTGACGAGTGTTCCGCTCACGATCACATCCCCGATCGAGTCCGTGGCGACGGAGTGCGCGTCATCGCCGGCGTTTGCGAACGGCGAAGTTCCGTCGACAAGAACCTGCCACGCTGGTGCGCTCACCGGCATCAGGACAAACGTCATCACCACGAGAATTCCGCGCATGCTCATCCCCCGTCTGTATTGGAATTGAGGCGGGGATATAGCATGGCCCTCGCCTCGCTAGCAACCTGTTCCTTCCGAAGACGTTATCGTTCACCGGTCAAGAGGCACGGCGCTCGTATCGACGACGGAGACCGCCGACCTCGGGCGCATCCTTCGCGAGCACGAGACGGGTTCCTGTGTAGTTGTAGTTCGTGTGTAGTTGTAGTACCGGATGTAGTCCGAGCCGATCCACCAGGCTGTCCGCGGACGACTACGCGAGTGACAACGGTGGTATACCGGTCTCGTCGAAAGCGAGCGCCCACAGGAGAACCCGATGGAGTGGAAGGAACGACTCGATGGTATGTCCGAGCGCAAGCGGCGCACCCTGGAGCTCGCGCACGAGTACCTGATGCCCAATCGGGTGGAGACCTGGCTCCGGGCCGGCATCCCGCTCGTCATCGACCGACGCGAGGGGTACCGGCTCTGGGACATGGATGGCCAGGAGCTCCTCGACCTCCACCTGAACGGCGGAACGTACAACCTCGGACATCGACATCCGGAGCTGCTCGCGACGCTGCGCGAAGCACTCGAGCGGCTGGACGTCGGAAACCACCACTTTCCGAGTGAGGCGCGCGCGGAGCTCGCCGAGGATCTGGCTCGGCAGACGCCGGGTGACTTACACTATACGGTGTTCGTAGCGAGCGGGAGCGAGGCCACGGATCTCGCCATCAAGTCGGCGCGCCACGCCACGGGTCGCCGGAAGGTGGTTGCTCTCGAGGCCGGCTTCCACGGCACCTCCGGACTTTCGGGTGCAGCGGGAAACGATGACTCGGCGCACTACTTCCGCAGCGACTACCCGG
The DNA here is from genome assembly GCA_025774865.1 of bacterium. Lineage (GTDB taxonomy): Bacteria > ARS69 > ARS69 > ARS69 > ARS69 > JALGZO01. The sequence goes on from JALGZO010000339.1 coordinate 1,959, forward strand.
ACGAGTTCGTCAAAGTACCCTTCAACCAGCTCGACGCCATGGAGAAGGCCCTCTCCGGAGGCGATGTCGCCGCCGTTCTTCTCGAGACGATTCCCGCCACCTACGGATTCCCCCTGCCGGAAGACGGCTATCTGCCTGATGTGAAGTCCCTGTGCGAGCGGTACGGCGCGCTCTACGTCGCCGATGAGGTACAGACGGGCCTCGGCCGGACCGGCCACGTGTGGGGCGTCGACGCGTATGGAGTCGAGCCGGATCTCCTCATCACCGGCAAGGGGCTGTCGGGCGGGCTCTATCCGATCGCGGCCGTCGTGATGACGCGCGAAGTGGGCGCC
>JALGZO010000340.1 GCA_025774865.1 bacterium
ACGGAATCTCGATATAGTCGATGCGGGTGTCGCCCCCACCCTTCTGCACCCAGTTGCCTTCCAGCTCCGTGACGAGATAGTTGAAGTTCCGGTAGCCAAGGGAAATGCCGGCGGTCCCGCCCCAGCGCGAGTCGGTGTTGACCACCCCCCCGTACAGATCCCCGAGGGTCGCGCCGCCCGAGATAGCGACGAAGGCCCCCTGCGCTTGGACGGCCGTGGCGGCTACGACTACGAACGACAGCACCAGCGTAACGATGCGACGCATGTCCCTCACCCTCCCCGGGGGCACCGTGCCCTCCGATAAGTGACGCGGTAGCGAGCACGCCTGGTCAGTGCAGTGAGCGTCCACTCCGCGATCTGAATCTCGCAGGTAATCTACCGGCAGGGACTCCGCCGTCGAGGTCGTGCTGCAATCACCGCACGGGCCGGCACCGCGTCGCTCGGCCATTTGAACGCCGCCGTATCCGACGTGATCCGGATCTCACACCCGACCCTCACCTTTCGCCTCGGGCGGCCGGACGTGCGAATGGAGTTGACTCCCGCCTCTCCTTCAGCGCAGATCGGCAGGTCGCGCGTCTACTGAAAGGCCAGCCCCGCGAAGTTCGCGAGGAATAGGAAGAAGAAGCCGCTGTCCGGGCTCGATCCGGCCCCGACGTGGAACGCGCTCGCACGGTCGAAGGACGTGACGAACACGCCGCCACCATACGAGGGGTGCCACCTGGAAGAGTCCTCGCCGTCCACGAACACCCTCGCGGCGTCGCCCATGCCGAAGAGACCGAAGCTCCCGGGAACGAACCCCCGGAAACGCGCGAGGGTCCAGCGCAGTGCGGCCAACCCTCCGACGGACGCCTCGCCGGCCCACCGGTTCCACTTGGTACCCAGCGGGTAATTGCTACCACCGATATAGGCCGCTTCGAAATAGGGGAAGTCCCCCCAGATCTTCCTGCCGCGCAGGTGGAGCGACAGTAACAGCGGCTTTGCGAGCGGGATGTAGCCGGCGGCGTGAGCGCCGATGTACCCGAACCGACTCTCGACGTCCCACGTCTGGAAGAAGTAGCTGCCCTCCCCCTCGATGAGAAACCCCGGCGTGAGGACGGTTTGCAGACCACGTGTGTCATAGCGGCCGCGCAGTTGGATGCCGATCTGGCCGAACTTGTCGGAGCCCACGGGCCGCTCTCGACCCAGTACCGTGTTCGAATCCGTCCCGCTGGAACTCGTGTACCTGACGATCGGGCCGATGGCCACCGCGCCCTTGTCTGCCGAGTACAAAGCAACACCCGGAAACAAAGTGAACTGGTACTGCGCAACCCGGTATTCCCGCTCGCCCAGATCGCCTGGGGTTTCGTTGCCCAGCCCGTAGTAGCGCAGCTGGTCGACTCCGGAGAATCGCGCTTCGAGCACGTAACCGAACCGGGAGTTTTCCCGCCTGAAACTACCTTTGTAGTCCACGAACGGTCGGGTCACACCGAAGGCGAACCCGCCCTTGAGAATGTGACGATTCGCCCACGGGTACTTGCGGAACCCGTGGGCTCTGGTATCGAACCCGCCGCCCACGGTCAGGCCGGGATCCGACTGATACCCCGCGATCATCAGGGGCTTTGTCATGCCACCCCAGTCCTGCGCCGGGACCCATGGCGTATCGTTGGGAGGCCTCGTCAGCGGCATCGTGAACGGCTTGGTGTTGAGTGTGGTCCCGCTGTCGCCGATCCGACGGCTCTCGCCCTCCGAAGCGTAGAACTTCACGCCGAATCCCCGCGAATCGTCGACCGTACTCACTCCAGGACCACCGATCACGCGAACGGTGATCGCCGGAGGGCTCGTTCCCCTAGTCACGACCGAGTCGCTCCCACCATGCAGATAGATCCGGACTTCCTTCGTTTCAGCCCGTGCAAAGCGACGGCGATAGTAGGGAGTCTCGAGGGTCGATTCTGTCCGGAGCGTCGCGACCTCCACCTCGACGTCTCCGTTCTCGAAGCTCTCGATGATGACGCGCTCGCCCTGGTCGGTGCCCTGAACGTCCACCTTGTCTGCGAGATAGGCGTAGTAGCGCTCCGCCATGGCGGCGAGCGCGTCCCGTCGGATCCTGAGTTTCGCCGAGATCTCCGCACCACGCCGCTCGTAATACTCGGGCGGCATCCGTCGTAGTCCTTCCTCCAGCACCTCGTCCGTCAAACGCCGCTGGAGGTCGTGGGCGATCTCCATCCACTCGGGCTTCTCGATATTCGTCAGGAGAAAACGGTCGACATCCCAGCCGTTCTTCGTCGCCCGGCGCAGCGGCTC
>JALGZO010000341.1 GCA_025774865.1 bacterium
GTACCTGCTGAAGAGCAGCCTGTCCTCGCAGCTCAAGGAGGCGATCCACTGCGTGCACCGCGGGGAGCGGTACCTGCATCCGGTTGCCGCCGCGGAGCTCGTGGACCTGGTCGCGACGGGAAGGTCGCTGGAGGAAGACGACTACGATCGTCTGACGCGGCGAGAGAAGCAGGTCTTCAAGTTGCTGGCGGAAGGCAAGACCAGCCGGGAGATCGCGAAGTACCTGTCGATCAGTCTGAAGACGGCCATGACACATCGGACGCACCTCATGGCCAAGCTCGAGCTGCATTCGCGCGCGGAGCTCATCCGGTACGCGATCCGCAAATCCATCATCTCGATCGACCAAACCTGAGGCTCGGCGAGCGGTCAGCTCACCAGGGGCGGAGCGTGTCCGCGATCCGCTCGAGATCCCGGAACGGCAGATCGGTCTCCACGTGGACCCAGACGTCACCCTGTTGAACGATCAGATGCCGGGAGGGGCCGTCCTCCCACCAGGCGGAGCCCGCGAAGTCGGCCAGCGGCGGCGCTGTTGCGGGGTGGTCGGGGGCGCTTCCCCCCTTCCGCTCGGTGATCGTCAGGTAGCGCTCCCCCTTCCATTCGATCTCGATCGTCGGCCGCGGAGCCCGTGCGACCACCACGCTCGGCAGGCGTTCGCCCAGGACTTCCGGACGGTAGCCCGGTACGAGGGGCGCGAAGCCGGCCAGACGTGCAGCCTCGTCCAGATCCGCGGCAGCAAACGGCCCCGGACGCGTTTCGGGGAGAAAGAACGGAACCGCCACGTGAAACAGGCGCAGCCCCAGGAGTACGCCGATCGAGACCCCGACGAAGCTGCCGAGCCCCGCTACACGAGCCACGGGAGCACGAGCAGGAGGAACATGCTGGCCATGAGAACGGTCGCGGCGGGGAGTGGTCTCTCGGGTTTGGCGTCACGCCCGAGCAGGACGTCCACTCGCTTCCGGAGTGCGCCACGCGCCGCGATGTCGCGGACGTCGGTCGCTTCGTAGATCTCGAGGAGAATTCGCGCCAGGAGTTTCGGGTCCCGACCGGCCACCGCCTCCGCGTCGCACTCGATCTCCACCTCGAGGCAGTACTCACGGAACACCCAGAGCGCCACGGGATTGTGGCTCTGCAACAAGCGGATCGCGAAGAGCCCGTGGGACCGGATCCAACGTCCCGCCCTCCAGTGTGCGTTCTCGTGGCGGAGCGCGACGAGAAGCTCTTCCTCGGCCAGCGCCGCCACCGCTCCCCGGGAGACGAGCAGGCGTGGCCGCCACGGCCACCCGCCGGTCGCCAGATGGATGTCGTCCGTGGAAGTGAGAGCCACGCGGCAGCGGCTCCAGCCGGGCAGGCTTCGCACGCTTCGTTCGAGCGACTCCGGAACCTCGTGCGGGCCGGGGCGGGACCACCGCAGCGCGGGCGCCAGCTCCTGCCAGACGGTGAGCGCGACCGCCGCTACGGCCACCAGCAACGCGACGTGCCAGAGTCGCGCGCCAGCGACCAGCGGGATCGCGAGGAGGCGACCGCTGTCGAGCCACGCGAGCTGATCCCGGAACGTGAGATCGGTGCGGCCGGGAACGGCCGCCGTGAGAAGGGGCAGGACCAGGATGATCACCAGGATGCTCCGCTTCGCCGCCCCGGAGGGGAGGTGCACGCGATGAGACCACACGTAGAAGACCAGCCCAGCCACCGCCGAGTGGAGGATGACCTGCCAGAGATAGGAAAACGGACCTGAGTAGAGAGAAGGAGGAATCACTGCCTCCCGAATCGTTCTTCGTACTCCAGCGGGTGCTCGCGGCGAAGCCGCTCTTTGGTGATTTTCCCCGTGAAGATGCTGGTGTCCATGGGAAACGACTCGGGGTTGAGGTGCGCGCTGTACATGTGCCAGAGCAGAATGATCGCGAAGGCGAGAAGGGCCTCGTTGCTGTGCATCACCTTGGCGGCGGGGATCAGCTCGGCCGGTAGGAACCGCGACACGAGCATGGGGAAATAGAGAATCAGCCCGCTCACCATCATGATCATCGCCCCGAACACCAGTCCCCAGTACTCGAACTTCTGCCGGTAGTCGAAGCGACCGAAACGAGGCGGCGCTTCGGCCCGCCCCACGTGATACCGAAGGTGCACGAGTGCATCGTCGAAGTCCCTCCGTGAAAGCAGCAGGCTCGGTTGCATTCGTTGGGCGACGAGTCCCGCGATCACGACGGCCAGGTGAATGACGACGAAAGCCGCGAACACCAGGCCGGCGGTGCGGTGGACCCAGCGGACGACGAAGATTCCACCG
>JALGZO010000342.1 GCA_025774865.1 bacterium
GATCGAGCGCCGAGCGGGCACGAAGTCGACGCCGTCTCGAAGCTCGTTCGCCGGAGTCGGCTCGTCGTCGGCGACTCGGAGCACCGCCCGCCGGAGCCAGCCGCCGTAGACGCGGTAAGCTGCAACGAAAGCCACCGCGGCCAGGGCGGCCAGAAGAAGTCCGTTCAAGTCATACTCCCGAGGCGCGCCGGCGAGTATCTACCCTAGGCTAAACACGCCCCCGAGGCACGTCAACGCGAGGACTGGGGCCGGCGTGCAGCCCCCGGGCGTGCAGCCCCCGACCGAATCGGCTACGCTGGGTGCGGGTTTCGTCAGTCTGGAGGATCACCATGAGGAAGTGGCTTCGAACCGTCTTTCGGGGTCCGACTCTGGTCGCCGCGCTCGTGGCAGCCGTTGCCACGGGGGTCTCGATCCGCCTCGCTCCCGCCGGGGGGGATGGGCCCGGCCCCGTGATCTACCAGCGCGGCGACGCCGGTGCGCCCGAGGCCGGATCGAACATCACGACCGTGGAGGTCGGACGACACGGGACGGCGAGTGTGCATCACTATCGAATCGCGGAGGGCGTGAAAGCGCACGTCCACCGCCAGCACGATGAGCAGGTGGTGGTTCTCGGGGGAGAGGGGACGGCGAAGGTCGGCGAGGCGACGCACCCGGTCGCGGCGGGCACCGTCGTGGTGATCCCGCGGGGAACGGTCCACCAGCTCACGGTGACGGGAGAGCCCGTGGAGGCCGTGAGCATCTTCTCGCCCCCGTTCGACGGGAAGGATCGCCACTTTGTCGAGTAAAGGGCGGGTTTCGGCGCAGCGGAGTTCCGAATCGCAGCTCGAAGCGGCCCGGCGACAGATCGACGAGCTCGGGGCGCTCGCCGAGACGGGGGAGCTCCTCGACCCTTCGCTCGACCTGTCGCGCCTCACGCTCCGGGCCCTGGAGCTCGCGCTTCGCGCCGTACCCGCCGACGCCGCTCTGCTCGTCGTCGACGGTGGCGACGGGTTCACGTCGAACTACCTGCTTCGCGGGGAGACCCGTCTGCAGGAGCTCGGCGAATGCCCGTCGATGCTCGCGCGTGAGGTGCTGGAGTCCGGAGAGGAGGGAGTGCGCCGGAGCGTCGCCTCTCCCGGAGCCCGGGCGATGGCGGAGGTGTTGGGCGGGGAGCCGGCGGTTCGGATCGCGGTGCCACTGCGCCGCGCGGACCGCATTCTCGGCGCGCTCGAGATGGCGTACCGGTACGAGCCCGAGCCGGAGTTCCTCGACCACTCGCCCGCGCTCGGTTCCGTCGCCGCGAACCTCTCGATCGCGCTGGACAACGCGCGGCTCGTACGTGAGCACGCCCGCCGCGCCCGCGTGCTCTCGCTGCTCTTCGATGTCGGCACGAAGATCTCGGACCACGTCGAGCTCGACGACGTGCTCGACGCCATCGTCGATTCGGTCCGGGAGCTGATACCGGCCGACGCGGTGGGGATCTTCCTCATCGACGAGAAGACGAACGAGATCCGCGACACGACGATGCGGGGGTACGACGTGAGTCTCGCCGAGGCCAGCTTGAAGGCGGACAGTGGGATCCTCGGCTGGGTCGCGGAGTCCGCGCAGGGCCTGATCGTGCCGGATGTCTCGAAAGACCCGCGATACGTCGAGGTCCGCCCGTCCACGCGCTCGGAGCTGGCGGCGCCGTTGAAATACGAGGACCGGGTGATCGGGGTCTTCAACCTGGAGAGCGACGAGCTGAGCGCATACGGCCCGCGCGATCTGGAGCTTCTGACGACGTTTGGCAACCAGGCGGCGATCTCGATCGTGAACGCGAGGCTCCACGAGGAGGTCACGGAGAAGAGGCTCCTGGAGCAGCAGCTCGAGATCGCCCGCGGAATCCAGGAGTCGCTCTTGCCGCGCGAGTCACCGGAGGTGTCCGGGCATTTCCTCGCCGGCACGGCGATTCCGTCGCAGGCGGTCGGGGGGGACTATTTCGACTTCGTGCCCCTCTCCGGCGATCGCTGGGCGATCATCATCGCCGATGTGACCGGGCACGGCATCCCCGCCGGGCTCGTCATGGCCGGTTTCCGGGCCGAGATCCGCGCTGCGCTCCGCCACGATGACGAGCCCCGACACGTGTTCGCGGTAGTGAACCGCGCTCTCCACCGGGAGCTGGCTCCGGACTACTTCGTCACCGCGTTCTTGGGCGTGTACTGCCCGGACTCGGGCAAGCTCGTCTACTCGAACGCCGGGCACCCGGCGGGACTGCTCATCCAACGAGGGGGTGGGGTGGAGCCGCTGACCGAAGGGGGTC
>JALGZO010000343.1 GCA_025774865.1 bacterium
ACAGGTCAGAACAATATCCTACTGGCCCCCGGGATCGGTGTGTCCGGCGACGAAGAACTTGACTTTTCAGGCCTCATAGAAGGTCGGTAGTTCGAGTCTACCCAGGCCCATTTTGATGAAAGAAAGCCCCACCCGGATTTAGCGTGCCAGGTGGGGCTCTTTCGTTCTTGGGCGGATTCCAGGTGTGCCAGATTCCGGTGCCGAACTAGCAGCTCTTTCCGCGCCTCACCGCCGCTCGCTCGTCAACACCTGCCCGTTCGGCTTCAGGTACGTCTCCCACCACCTGAGCTCGTTCATCATCCGGTGCACGTTGTTCCAGTGGCCTCGGATGCCGTGCGCCATCCCATCGTAGATCAAGAGCTCGGCGGGCACACCCTGCTTCTTGAGCGACGTGTAGAGCTGGATCGCGCCCTCGAGTGGTACGCGGTAATCGACCTCCCCGTGTACGAAGAGCGTAGCGGCCTGAACGCCACCGGAGTTCAGATATGCCGACTGGCGGATCATGATCTCGCGTGCCTCGGGCTCCCAGGGACGTCCCATGAACTCGAGTTCCTTGGTGCGCGCCACGTCCGAGTGGGCGTAGTTGCTCGTCCAGTTCGACGCGCCAGCGCCGCTCACCGCCGCGCGGAAGCGGTCCGGGTACCGTGTGATGAGCCAGTTCGTGAGGATGCCGCCGTACGAGTGCCCGGTTGAGCCGACGCGATTCGTGTCGATCGGGTAGCGCTCGATGAGGTGGTCGACTCCGGCTAGTGCGTCCTCGCCGTCGTTCGTGCCCCAGCCACCCCACGTGCCCCACTTGAACTCGTCGCCATATCCGGTCGAGCTGCGGAAGTTCGGGAGGAAGATGAAGTAACCATTCGCTGCGAAGAGCTGGTTCTTGAAGCTGAAGCCGTAACCCGAGGCGGAGTGCGGTCCGCCGTGGTTCACGACGATGAGCGGATAGCTGCCGCCTGCGCCCTCCTCGTAGCCGTGCGGGTAGAGGAGGAAGCCCTCGATCGGCGTACCATCGAAGCTCTCGTACAGAATCCGCTCCCACCCGGACGGCGAGACCTCAGAGAGGAACTCGGCGTGCACGTTCGTCAACTGGCGCTCGTTGTCTCCGTCGATGTCGGCAGTCCACACCTCGGGCGGGCGATCGAACATGCCCACGGTGTAGGCCATCCGCTCGAAGTCCTCGTCGATGGTGAGCCCTTGAAGGCGACGCAGGCCGGTCGTCACCTGCTCGACTCCGCCGCCGTCCGGCGAGACACGGAAGAGATGCGTCGCGCCGCCGATGCCCGTCGTGAAGTACATGTGATCACTGTCGGGGGCCCACCGCGGGCGGCCGGCGTCGAGATCGAAGTCGGCGGTCAGATTCACCGCCTGACCACCCGACGTCGGCTTCACGTAGAGGTCACGGGGTCCGCCGTGGGTGAGGCGCCGCTCGATGATGTAGTCCGTGCCGAACGAGCGGACGTACGAGATCCAATCACCGTCTGGAGAGAACTGGACGCCGGAGTAGGTGAAGCCGTCGTCGGTCAGGCGATTCAACGCACCGCTCAGATCGACGGTGAACATGTCGGTACGCGAATACAAAAGCTCACTGAAGACGTTCGGGTCGGCCGTAAAGAGGATCGTCTGACCGTCCGGGCTCCACGACACGCTTCCGGGGCGAAGCCCGAGCCTCGTGAGTTGGCGGGCTTCGCCAGAGCCGTCTGCCGGCTCGATGAAGATCTCGGCGATGTTCATCGGGCTTCGGTCGGGCAGCGGGAACTCCTGACCGTCACGCACGAACGGGTACCAGTCGAACTGCACACCCTCGAAGCGGTCGGCGTGGCGCTGCTCGAAGTCGGTGAACTCTGGCGCTGGCGTCGGAGCCCGCTCGATGTTACGCACGACTGCGCGCCAGCGACCGTCTGGGCTCACGGCACCCTCCGGCTCGTCTGCAGGGGCTTGCGACGCTGCGTCGGCGAGCCGGTTCGGATCGACGATCCATGCATTCTCGTCGGTGTCCTCGACGCGGAGCCGGCTCTCGTCCGTCCAGCTCGGGCTCGACACGTCCTGGCCGCGGTGCAGCACACGCTCGGGCTGATCGGACCCGTCAGCGCGGACGATCCACGTTTCCGTCAGCGTCGAGTTGTCCTCCTCCACCCTGCTCGAGACGGTGTAGGAGACCCAGCGGCCGTCCGGCGATATCCGAGCCGACCCGAGAGACTTGATCGTGTAGTAGTCCTCCAGCTCGAGGGCACGGCCGTTTTGGGCCAAGGCAGGCTGAGTGACGATCGCGACCGCGACGAAC
>JALGZO010000344.1 GCA_025774865.1 bacterium
CGATTCCGAACCGGAACGCCTCGAACGGCGTCAACGATCCACCTTGAAACGGGTCCCCGTGGGCGAAATTGAACGACAGGAAGAACTTCGTGAGATTCTCGTCCCAGATTTGGTCGTCGGCGAACGTTTGCGTGCCGAAGCGGAACTCGCCGCCGAAGTAGCTGGGAAACCGGTCCCCCGCGTTCGCGTGGCGCTCGAATGCCTCGCGGGTGATGATCCGATTCGCTCCGCGCAGGGGATGGACGAGAAAGCCGCCGAGCTCCCGCCACCGGCGACTGGAGCCGGTCGCCGTGTTATCGGTGATCATCCTCGAGAAACGAAAGAGGACCTCGCCGAAGGAGACGCCGCCGAGAATCATCCAGTTCGCATGGGCTTCCGAGCGGGCGTTCACCGAGCCGAGCTTCCAACCCCGAGACAGGAGACTGGCTCCGAGCTGCTGGCCCCCGAACGTGTAGGCTTCGTTGTCGAGGTAGTCCATGCGCTGCGACAGGGTGAGCAGGTGCGTGGCGCCCCCCTTCTCGCCGAAGGTTTTGCCAGCGATCACGCCCGGGAACGAGATCCGGCTGATCCCGTGTGGCTTGTTGTTGAACGTGAGGTCGATCCCGAACCGGAACGCCTCGAACGGCGTCAACGATCCACCGTGAAACGGGTCCCCGTGGGCGAAATTGAATGACAGGAAGAACTTCGTGAGATTCTCGTCCCAGATTTGGTCGTCGGCGAACGTTTGCGTGCCGAAGCGGAACTCGCCGCCGAAGTAGCTGGGGAACCGGTCTTCCGGGTTCGCGTGGCGCTCGAATGCCTCGCGGGTGATAATCCGGTTCGCTCCGCGCAGGGGATGGACGAGAAAGCCGCCGACCTCCCGCCACCGGCGGCCGGAGCCGGTCGCCGTGTTGTCCGTGATCATCTGGGAGAAACGAAAGAGGACTTCGCCGAAGGAGACGCCTCCGACCGTCGTGTTGACCATGTCGTTGAACGCCGGGTGGTGTCCCTCGCCCGTGTACTCCCAGAGCCAGGAGCCGATGAACGACCACATCGTCGAGCGGTAAAAGTCGTAGCCGTTCGCGCGGGCGGCCCCGAAGTACATCGCGCCCTGGTACGGATGCCGCCAGTTGTTCGCGGAGAAGCTGTTGTCGTCGTACTCGAAGCCGTGCTTCAGATTGTCGTGGATCGTATCCTTAGTGACGACGAACGCGGGGTCGCCCGGCTCCTTCATGATGTACCGCCCGAAGAGGGTCATCGTGAGGTTCATTGCGACGCTCAAGCCCAGGGTGCGCGTGCTCTTCCATTTCTCGACGTAGGACTCGGGCATCCGGAGGTTGCCCTCCGGCGGGGGCGGAGACGGCGGGGCCTGGGACGACTCGGACTGAGCGAGTCCGCGGGCCGGAAGCATGGCGACGAGGCAGATGACGGTCAGAATCGTGGTGGCGCGCTTCGCGAGGCTCACGCGTCACCTCCGAAGTACACGTTGAACGTGATCTGCACCGTGCCGAAGCCAGCCCGATCGACACCTCGTACGGTGACCTCCTCTCCGTCCGACGTCGTCACCGTCTCGTCCTTGCCGCCGATGTCGAGGTAGTTGATGGCCACCCCGGGCGCGATCGAGAAATTGTGGTGAACCCAGATCTCGTATCCCGTCTCGCCCAGGACGGCGTATCCGAACTGATCGAGCCGTTCGCCCCCGTGGATCTCCTCGCCGATGTGGACTTCCTTGCGCCCCTTGCCTGACCAGCCGAGCCCCGCGCCGGCCCGGATATACCAACCGCCGAGCGCACTGCCGGGGCTGCCCGGAATCAGCGTCACGGTCGCCGAGAGATTCTGAAGGGAGCCTCGATCCTTGTTGGGAAGCTCACCGCCTTCGATCGCCCACCCCTGATAATCCACGCCGACCATGAAATGGCGGCCGAGCATGCGGCCGGCCCGAATCTGCGAGGCTGATCCGTCGCTGAATCGGTCCCGCGTCCCTCCGGGATCCTCGAACGTTCCCCGACCGAAGTTCCAGCCCGCCCCGACCGTCCACTTCGAGCGGGTTCCGTGAAACGGGCCCGCGCTCACGCTCGTCCCGAGAAGACAGACGAGAAGAACGGCGGTACCGGCAATCTGCCACCTGCGCGTTCGGATCATGTTTCCGACCAAGATCATTTCTCCGGATTTCCAGCGGCCACGATCGGTTGCTACCAGATCTCGCGACGCTGTCGGATGTTCCAGGCCTTGATGGCGCCGAACTGCTGCCCGATCAGCTCCATGGCGCCATCTCCGTCGAAGTCATAGAGATAAAT
>JALGZO010000345.1 GCA_025774865.1 bacterium
GTCCCGCGCGGTAGATAATGGATGTGATCAGCGAATTGATGCAGACACTCTTCCCCGACCCCGTCGCGCCGGCGACGAGCACGTGGGGAAGACGATCGAGCGCGACGCAGAAAGGGTCGCCCGAGATCGTTCGCCCGAGCGCGATGTTGAGCGGCGACGGGTCGTTCAGGTACTCCGGCGCCTCCAGCAGTGGGGCGAGGCGGACGGTGCGCGAGCTGTCGTTCGGCACCTCGATACCGACCGCCGCCTTGCCGGGAATCGGTGCGACGATTCGGATCTGCCGCGCCTTCAGGACGAGCGCCAGATCGTCCGTCAGGTTCGCGATCGGCGCGACCTTCTGCCCGGGCGCGGGCTCGATCTCGAAGCGCGTGATGACGGGCCCCGGTTGCACCTGCGTGACCTTCCCCTTCACCCCGAAGCTCTGGAGCGCCCGCTCCAGCACCTTGGCTCCTTGGAGGAGCTCCTCCTTCGCCCGCACGTCCTCGGTCTCGTCTTGCTCGAGGAAGTTCTTCGGAGGATGGACGTAGGGGGCGCCCGACCGCTGGACTTCCTGAATCAGCGCGACGGGGGTGTCCTTCGGGAGCGTCACCGGTTCTCCCCGCGACGGGAGGACCACGACGGGAACGTCCTCCGGAATCTCCCCGCCGGTTTCGGGCGGCGGCGCGGCGGGCCCGCGCGAAGGCGGGGTGGGAATCGGGCGCTCGGCCTCCTCCAGGGGGTCCGGAGGCTCGGCGGCCGAAACGGTGGCGGCCGGCCGCAGGGGGCGGACCGCCTCGACGATCTGGACGCCCTTGGCCGAGGCGTCTCCCCGGCGGCTCCGCCCCCCGGAGTCCGTCGCGAAGGCGTCCCGAACATGCGAGCGGGCGCTGGTGACGAGCTCACCGGCTCGGCCGACCGCCCGGCGCAGCCACGGCCCCGTCCGGGCGAGCGGGGCGAATATCGGAATGCCGATCGCGGCAAGGTAGGCCCCCGCCGCGCCGGCGAGAAAAACAACGGTGCCGACGGACCCGAACAGCACACGCAGCCCGCGCACGAGCCCGGCGCCCAGCCATCCGGAGACGAGCGTCCGCTCGGGGGTGAGCTCCCCTCCCGGCAGCGCCAGCAGCGCCGAGCCCAGAATGGCCGCCCCGGCGATGAGCAGCAGCGACCTCTCGTCCGTGCCGACCACCGGACGGCCGACGAACAGGCGCACGGAAAGTGCGGCGAGCGCGAGCGGCACGAGCCAGCCCCCGATCGATCCGAAGACCTTCACGGTGCCCCACGCGACGAAATAGTTCAGCCGCCCCATGCGCTGCATCAGCGTGGAGGGATCGGTCCGCCAGTTCCCGCCCTGCAGGTACGCGAAGAGCGCGACCACGAGCAGGATCGAAGCCGTCGCGAGCAGGATCGCGAGCAACGACCGCGTCCGAATCGACTCCGGTGGATTCTGGGATGTACGCGCCATGAGTTCGCCTTGGGCCGGACCCCTCGTCCGCCGCCTCCCGCTCCCGCCCGTGGATACACCGGGACGGGGGAAGGCGTCAACGCGGCGAAATCTGCTCCTGCCCCAGACCGACCAAACGACCGTTCCTGAGCACCGGTACGAACGAGAATCGGTCGATTTCGCAGGCGAGGGCGAGATCCTCCTCGAATCCGAGATCGGCCAGTCGGCGCCCGTGGACCGTCTCGAGGATCAGCTCCTCGGGGCGGTCACGGTATCGACCGGCGAGCTCGACGGCGGTCTGGGCGGCGTCGTCGAGACAAATCCCCGGGCGGGCGCCCAGGATCTCCGACGCCAGGCAGCCGGCACAGAAAAAGTCCTCGCGAGAGAAACCATCGTCGGAGCCGGCGCACAGGATCTCGACGCAATCGAACTCGCCGGCGTACCGCGCGCACGCCGACAGCGTCGGAAGTGACGCCGCGACGCACGCCTTCGCCCCCTCGAGAGCGGCCATCACCCGAGTCCCGTTCGTCGTCGACAGGATGACGGTCTTGCCGGCCACGACCTCGGGCGTCATCGCGGACGCGGAATTGCCGAGATCGAAGCCCTCGATCGGTAGCGCACCCCGCTCTCCGCACAACAGCGTGGTCTCCCGATCGAACGTCGCGGCGAGACGCATGGCGTCCTCCACGGAGTCGACCGGGATCACCTCGAGCGCCTCGGACGCGAGCGCGTGGGCCACGGTCGTGCACGCGCGGAGAACGTCGACCACCAGACAGATCGCGCCTCGCGGCGGGGGATCCGGCCAGATGGCGGGGCTCACGTGAACCCGGAGGGAAGGGATGGTCT
>JALGZO010000785.1 GCA_025774865.1 bacterium
GGTGAGAAGCACGATCCCGATGTCCGAGTTTCGGGTCCGGACCGCGTTGACCACCTCCCACCCGCTCATTTCCCGCATCCCGAGATCGCAGAACAAGAGGTCGAAGTTCCCCTCATTGAACCGCTCGAGACCCTTCGGACCGCTCGTCGCCGTAGAGATCTCGTATCCCGCTTCGGTGAGAATGTCGGAGACGAGCTCGAGAATCTCTTCCTCGTCGTCGATCACCAGGATGCGGCCGGCGCGTGGCTCGGGCAACGGGACCTCGCGGACGGGCTCGCGCGTCTGGGACCCGGACTGAGGTAGCCGGACGGTGAACGTGGTTCCGTGCTCGACCGCGGACTCGACTGTGATCTTCCCACCGTGCCGCTCGACGATCCCGTACACGACCGACATGCCCATCCCGAGCCCCGACGATCCCTTCGTCGTGAAGAACGGCTCGAAGATGCGGGCCTTGACCTGCTCGTCCATCCCCTTGCCACTGTCGCGAACCTCGACGACGACATCGCTTCCTTCCATCCTGCTCCGGAGTCGGATCGCGCCGCCGTTGGGCAGAGCGTCGACGGCGTTGAAAATCAGATTCGTGTAGACCTCGCGAAGCTCCGACGCGTTCCCCTCGACGGGTGGCACCGCGGAGACATCGAGAACGACGTCGATCTTGACGTTCCGGACCTCGGCTTGGTCCTTCCATCGCGTCCGCGTGATCTCCACGACCTCCTCGAGCAGCAGGTTCATGTCGATGGTCTCGAAGTCCCGCTGCGTTCTCGCCCGGGCGAACTCCTGGATGCGCCGCACGGTCTCGCCACCGTCGGCCGCCGCGCGCTCGATCGTGCGCAGCCCGCGCTGCACCTCGACATCGTCGACCTTGCGCTGCAGGAGCTGCGAACGCCCCAGAATGATCCCGAGGATGTTGTTGAAGTCGTGCGCCACCCCGCTGGCGAGCTCTCCGAGGGCCCGCAGCTTCTCGGACTGCAGAAGATGGTCCTGGAGCTCCTTCTTCTGGGTCGTGTCCATCAGGATGATCTCGACGGCGGGCTCGCCCAGGTATTGAATCCGCATCCCGCGCATCTCGAAGATGCGCACCACGCCGGTGCGAGTAACGCCTCTGATCTCCTGGTCCTGCGTGCCCTCGTTCGCCACGACTCCGCGCAGGAACTCGAGCGCCCGGACCCGGTCCTGCGGGTGGAACAGACTCTCGACCGGCAACTCCTTGCGAACCATCGTGCCGAGCTCGTACTCGAACAGACGTTCGAACGCCGGATTCACGAAGCGGATCGCTCGGCCTTGATTGATCAGGATCGGGTCGGGTGAGTTCTCGACCAGAATCCGGTACTTCTCTTCGGAGGCCAGGAAATCGCGCGTGCGCGTGACGACCTTCTCCTCGAGTGTCGCGTTCAGCACTTCCAGCTCTCCCTTGGCGACGTCAACCTCGTCCTGATGCTTCTTCACCTGGCCGGTCATGTAGTTGAAGTGCTCCGCCAGGGCCGCAATCTCGTCGTCGGCATCGATCTCGATGCGGTGATCGAGGTCCCCCTCGGAGACCGCGATCGTCCCCCGAACGAGATCGTCGACCGACTTCGTGACGTTTCTCAGGATGAAGCGCGCGGCCAGGAGCGCCAGGATCACCCCGGCGAGCCCGATCGCGACGAGGATGATCCGGATCCGCTCGATCTCTCTGTACATCGCTTCGAGACCGAGCCCGATGCGGACCGTCCCCCACTTCGCTTCACTGCCCTCGACGTAGACGGGGTGGGCGACGTCCAGTACCCGGATCCGCGCGTCGTCAAGCCCCACCTCCGTCGCCTGGAGGACCGGGATTCGTGCGACCGCCGCCGTTCGTGCGACGAGCCCTCTGAGCGCCATACCGTTCAGGTGCGAGCGTTCCGCGTGAGCCGCAACGCTCTGGGTCCGGTCGAGCACGACGACGTACTGGATGTCGCTCTCCCCGACCGCCTTCCTCGCCATCTGCCGGAGCGACTCGTGATCGAAGTTCCGGAGAGCGTCGGATGTCGTCACGGCGATGGAGTTCGCGATGGCCAACCCCCTCGCGCGCGTCTCTCTCATCAGAAGGCTGGCCAGGCGCGCGTTTACCGCCAGGACGGTGATGCCCATCATCGACACGACGAGGCAACCCACGGAGATGATGAACCGGGACTTGAGTGAACCGGTCACCCTGAGGAATCGTCTCACGTGCTCGCCCTCCCGCCCCAGAGCGAGTGCCGGCTTCGAGATTGCGTCACCGTGGCGGTGGCCCGCGGAAGCGGCGAGCCCTCTCTCGAGCTGCGCCGGCGGCGACGCCGGCGAGGGCCCGAACCGTGAGGCTCGAAACCGAGCGGACTTGGGCGCGGACAGGGCCGCCGGGGGGGACAGCCTCAAGTGTCGCTCGAGGGCCGTCGCGATCTCGCTCGCCTCCCGCCATGCGATCCCCGCCCCGATCGTCCAGACGCCGCCGACGGTCTCGATGAGAAGTCCCCGCCGCTCGGAGCGCCAGCCGCGCCTCCGGGGCGGTCGGATCCTGGTCACGTCGAGAACGGGCCAGACCCGGCTTCGTTCGCGGAACAGCCGGCGGCGCCGGTAGGAGACGAGATCGCCGCGGCAGGCGAGCGACTCCGCTCCCCCTGCGATCCACTCGGCGGCGATGAGGAGGACCAAGGAAGCGGCGGACCAAGAGAGGAACGTCGGCGCGGCCGCGGCCGCGGCACGCGCCAGGAGCAGGGCGGTCGATCCCCGCAGGAGCCACTGGATGAAGCGCCACGCCCTCGAGGGCCCGACCGCGACAGCGAACCCCGCTCCTCCGGAGACCGGACTGTGGCCGACCGCGCGAATGGTGAACATCGACACCTCGGGAAGAGAGCACCCCGCCTTCCTGATCGGCCGGCGACGCCGCGAACCTGAAGGCGGCCCTCGACCCCCTAGGGGCGGTCGAGTAGACTCGCAGAGGGCGTCGGCGCTTGGTTGCGGGGGATTTCATGAAGCCGAACGAAAATGGGCTCATTTACGATTGGAACCGGGCCGACGGGTTCCGATTTCGCCACCGCGAGGGGCTCCAGCTCAACGACGAGACCCTCCGAGACGGCCTTCAGTCTCCGTCTGTCCGCGATCCCTCGGTCGAGCAGAAGCTGGAGATCCTCCACCTGATGGAGGAGCTCGGCCTGGACGCCTGTGATATCGGCCTGCCCGGTGCGGGACGTCGCGCTCTCGAAGACATCGAGCGGCTCGCCCGCGAGATCGCGCGGGAACGGATGCGGATCTCACCGAACGTCGCCGTTCGGACGGTCCTCAGCGAGATCGAGCCGGTGATCGAGCTCAGCCAGCGGGTGGGGATACCGATCGAGGCTTGCGCGTTCATCGGATCGTCTCCCATCCGAGCGTACACGGAAGGATGGGACGACGAGCGCATCCTCCGCCTTTCGGAGGAAGCGGTCCGATTCGGCGTCGAGCACGGCGTGCCCATGTGCTACGTGACCGAGGACACGACGCGGGCCGAACCCGCCATGCTCGAGAAGCTCTACACCTGCGCGATCGAGGCCGGGGCGAAGCGCATCGTCGTCGCCGACACGGTCGGGCACGCGACGCCGGTGGGCGTGCGCGCGCTCCTCAAGCACGTGCGCGGAATCGTGGAGAGATCCGGTGAGGACGTCCAGGTCGACTGGCACGGCCACTCCGATCGCGGAATCGCGATTCCGAATTGCATGATGGCCATCGCGTCCGGCGCGGACCGCATTCACGCGACGGCGCTCGGTGTCGGCGAGCGATGCGGCAACGCGCAAATGGACCTGCTCCTCGTGAACCTCCAGCTCGAGGGAATCATCGACCGCGACCTCTCCCAGCTCGGCGACTACGTGCGATCGGTATCCGGGGCTACCGGCGTTCCGATCCCGTTCAATTACCCGGTCTTCGGGGAGGACGCCTTCCGAACGTCCACGGGCGTCCACGCCGCCGCGATCCTGAAGGCACGTCGCAAGGGCTCCGACGATCTCGCGGATCGGGTCTACTCGGGCGTGCCGGCCAGCCTGGTCGGGCTCGGGCAGAAGATCGAGGTCGGCTTCATGAGCGGGCGTTCGAACGTCATCTGCTGGCTCGAGGCGCGGGGGCTCGAGGTCGACGACGAGCGGGTCGACGCCATCCTCGAAGTGGCAAAGGAATCCGCGGCCATCCTCACCGACGACGAGATCGACGCCATCCTTCGAAAGATCGGGGCCTCGAAGAAGACCCGCTAACCCACCGGTTCTCCGCTTGACAACGTCGTCGGTCTAGCGGCACGCTGGAATCCGGAGCTAATTCCACCACTTTTCGGTCCGGAGGCGAGCGTGGCGGTGAATCCGGGCTCGGAGCGGCCAGGAAATTTTTTT
>JALGZO010000346.1 GCA_025774865.1 bacterium
TGACGCTGTCGGATCGAGCTGGCGAACGATCTCCGAGAAACGCTTCGCCGGCAGGGTGACCGAGCCCTCGCGATCGACTTCCGCATCGACGGTCGTCGATATGGTCAAGTCGAGATCTGTCGCCGTGAGCTTGAGCTGACTCCCGCTCGCCTCGAGGAGAAGGTGACCCAACACCGGCATCGTCGTTTTCTGGGGGACGACGTTCAGGACCCGTTCCACCGCTCCGGCCAGTGTCGTCTGCGGCGTGCGAATTTTCATCGTGCCGCTTCCGGCCGGTGTGTTGACAGGATCCTTTTTCTCCTCGGTGGTCGCGTTCGCCATGACTTCCTCCTCACGGGATTGGGAGCTTATCCCCGTGTATTTCTATTTCTTTTCTTCTCTCAGTACAAGATCGTAGAAGTAGTAGGGCCTGTGGATACGGGGAAAAGACCGATACGACCACCGACAACTCTCGGTGTCCGAGCCGGTTGCGAGTACCTGCTCGCCGAGCGTCTCCGGTGGAGAGCCCGGAAGGCGGTGGGGAACGGTACCGAGTTGTTCACGGCCTTCCATCCATCCCGATTCTGTCCCCATCCCGCTCCCCACCTTTTCCACGAGGACGATCAGCTCCGGAGTGTGCTCGTAAGTCGTTCGACGATGTGACGAAGTTCTGGGTCGGTTGTCTTCGCGGATCCGATTTTCTCGCAGGCGTGCATGACTGTCGTGTGGTCGCGGCCACCGAAGCGACTGCCGATCTCCGACAGCGACAGTGAGGTGAGTTCGCGCGACAAGTGCATCGCGATCTGTCTCGGGTATGCGAGAGAGGTGGTCCGCTTCTTCACCTTCATTGCCTCTTCGGGAATACCGAAGTGGTCGGCGACGACCCTCTGAATCTGTTCCACCGTGACGATCTTGTCGTGGTGCCCGAGGAAGTCTTTGAGCACGCCGCGGGCGAGGTCGATGGAGAGATCGTTGTCAGTGAGGGAAGCGAACGCGAGTAGTCGGATCAACGACCCCTCGAGCTCTCGGATGTTGGAACGCACGTTAGACGCGATGAACTCGAGCAGGTCGTCGGCGATCTCTAGATCATCATCAGCCGCTTTCTTCCGTAGAATGGCGATGCGGGTCTCGAGATCCGGCGGCTGGATGTCGGTGACGAGTCCCCACTCGAAACGCGAGACCAGCCGCTCTTCGAGGGTCGGGATCTCCTTCGGTGGACGGTCCGATGTGATCACGATCTGCTTGTGGGCATCGTGCAGCGCGTTGAACGTGTGGAAGAACTCTTCCTGGGTGGACTCCTTTCCCTGTAGAAACTGAATATCGTCGATGAGGAGGACGTCGACGCGACGATACTTGTTTCGGAAGTGCCAAGTGCGCCCCCCCTGAATCGCGCCGATCATCTCGTTCATGAAGCTTTCGGCGGACGCGTAGTGCACGATCGTGCCGGAGTCGTTTGTCTGGACGATGTGGTTGCCGATCGCCTGCATGATATGGGTCTTGCCGAGGCCCGAGCCACCGAAGACGAACAGGGGATTGTAGGCGGTGGCAGGATGCTCTGCGACGGCGCGGGCCGCGGCGTGACAGAACTGATTCGACTTACCGACGACGAACTGCTCGAACATGTACTTGGGATTGAGCGGCGTGGAGACGCGGGGTGCGTCACCCACGGTGGGGATGCTGGTCACCCGGGCGAGCCGCGACGAGTAGGCGGCGTACGCGGGGTCCAGAGCGGGCGGCGATGGTTCCGGCGCAACGTCACGGGCTGAACCCGGCGCGGAACGATCGAAGCCGCCGGCGTCACCGAGCACGAGCTCGATGCGCCCACCGGGCCCGAGTCGCTCTGTGGCCGAACCCTGTAAAAGGCCCGCGAATCTATCCTGCACGTACTGGAGATGAAACAGGTTCGGGGCCTCGAGTCTGAGAGCGGAGCCTACAGCCGGGCGGGCCATGAGAGGCCGCAACCAGGTCTCGAGTTCCTGCGATGTGACGCGGCCCGAGAGATCCGCGAGCATTCCGGACCAGACGTCACCGGAGACAGTGGTCATCGAGTTTTCTCCCAAACACCGTGATTCACAGGTTGTCCACCCACCGGGGGAAGGACTTCGAACCGTGTAGGCCGCCGGCCGGGTGTAATGCTATAAAAAGCAAGGAGTTACGAAGCTTTCCCGGGTTATCCACAGAAGTGGAAAAGTCGGTAAACCTCTGTCGGGGCGCGACCTGACGACCGTCTTCCCGAAGGCGGAGGCGCAGTTTTCCACCGGGCGAGACCTCCGTATCTCCTTGGGAGAGCGCGGATTATGGATCTCTCGCCCGCCCCGTGTCAATACCGAACGATCGATAGAATGCAAGAATCTTGGCCAGCGTTCTCGAAGGAGAACGACGCACCAAAAACAGGGTGAGGCGGAGCGCGGGCCGACTCTTGACGCGGGAGCCGATCGTACCCTACTTGCGGGGGGCACTCGCCGTCGAGGCGGCCCTCTTGACATCGGTGGGGGTAGCCTGGGAAACTGCCGGGCCGATTCTGCCCAGAACCCGGAAGCTTCCCCGCGCGGCGAGCGCGCGGGCCCGAGGAGATTCAGCGTGAGCATCACATACAAGCCGAGCCGGATCCGCCGGAAGCGCACTCACGGCTGGCGCAAGCGAATGTCCACCAAAGCCGGCCGCAAGGTTCTCAAGGCTCGGAGGAAACGCGGTCGCAAGCGTCTGAGCGCCTGATCACGAAGCAGACCTCGGGTGGGACCGTGAAGGGCGAGGGATTTCCGAAGGAAGAACGGGTCCGCCGGAGTGCGGAGTTCACCCGGATCCTTCAGGAAGGGAAGCGACACCCGGGCCGGTTCCTCTACGCATTCTGGATTCCGGACGGTGCACCACCGGCGGTCAATCGCGTCGGCGTCGCCGTCGGGAAGCGGCTCGGCAAAGCCGCCGTCCGGAGTCGGTTGAAGCGACGGATCCGGGAAGCCTATCGTCGAAAGAAGAGGGAACTACCGTGCCGGGGACTTGCGATCATCTTCCGGGCTTCGCGTCACGCGGTCGGCAGGAGTTCCCGCGATATCGAGGCCGACGTCGAGATGTTGCTGCGCTCGGTTGCGGAATCGTCCGCCTCGCCATCCTCACCCTTCGAGCGATCCTCTTCGTCTACCGTCGGGTGATCTCTCCTCTACTCGGGCCCCGCTGTCGGTTTTATCCGAGCTGCTCGTCGTACGCCGATGAAGCGCTGGTGCGGCACGGCTGGCGGGGACTCGGCCTCATCGTGAAGCGGGTCTCGCGCTGTCATCCGTGGAACGCGGGCGGCGTGGATCCAGTCCCCGCAAAGACATTCGGAGACACACGTGTCGGCTAATCCAGGACAAGAGCAGCGTGCCTTCTGGGCGATTCTTCTGGCCATGGGGGTACTGCTGGTCTGGAGTGTGCTGTTTCCGCCCCCGAAACCGCCCCCGCGCCCGATCGCCGCCGACAGAACGATCCCGGCCCAGGAAGCGCTCAGCGCGCGCCCGGAGTCCGAGCCCCTGGCCGTGGCGGACCCGTCCAGCGAGGAGCCGGCTCGTGCATCCGGCTCATTACTCGGCGTGTCGGGCGGCGACGATGTGCTGTTGCAGCGCGACGATGAGACGGCCGCCGAGCGGGTGCAGATCCGTGTCGGCGGAGCCGACGTTTCGCTGACATTCGACGGGCAAGGTGCACGCTTGACGGAGGCCGTGCTGCACGGATTCAGCGAAGGTGACCGGCCGGTGCAACTCCTCCCCGAGAACGGGGCCGGTGCCCTGGGATCAGTACTCCGGATCGATGGCCGCGAGTTTCCGCTCGACCGGTTCGTGTTCAACCTCGTCTCCGACTCCCAGTCCTCGGTCGGTCGCCGGCTCGTCTGGGAGCTCCCCCTCGAGGAGGTGACCCTCCGGAAGACGTTCACCGTCCCGCCGGAAGGCCACCAGCTCGAGGTCGAGCACGAGCTCGTCCGTGACCGGGCGGGACTGTCCGCGTGGGGCCTGTCGTGGGGCGGTGGAATGCGAAGCACCGAGGAGAAGAAAGGAAAGGTCCGCGGCGCGTATTTCTACGGCACCGCACTGGCCGAGGGCAAGGTCCAGAGAAAAGCCCCGAACCAGCTCGGGAACGGACCACTCGAGTACGAAGGCCTCACGTACTTCATCACGAGTCAGAACAAGTACTTCGTCGGCGCGATCGTGCCGCGGGGCGACAACCAAGGGCCAGCCCGGCTCTGGCAAGTCTCGGCCGGTCGTGAGGCGGCCCCCTCGGTGGCGGGCGACATTCTGGTCGAGCGAGCCGCGGGGCTCGCGGCGAACCGCGTCGCCTACGACGTCTACATCGGCCCGCTCGACTACGCGGGACTGTCCGCCCTCGGACTCGGTCTCGAGGGGGCCGTGGATCTCGGCGCACGCTGGATACGTCCGATGTCACGCACGATTCTCGCCGTGCTCATCTGGATGCACGGCATCATCCCGAACTACGGCGTCGTCATCGTGCTGTTCTCGTCGGTGGTCAACCTTCTTTTCTTCCCGCTGACGTTCAAGAGCACGCGATCGATGCGCGATATGGCGGCGCTCAAACCCCGCCTCGACGCGCTGAAGGAGAAGCACAAGGACGAGCCGGAGAAGTTGAGCAAGGCGACGATGGCGCTCTACAAAGAGGCGGGCGTCAATCCGCTCGCTGGGTGTTTCCCGCTGCTTCTGCAGATGCCGATCTTCTTCGCGCTCTACGCCGTCCTCTTCCACACGATCGAGCTGCGGCAGGAACCATTCGTGTTCTGGATCCGCGATCTCTCGCAGCCCGACGTGGTGTTCAATCTGCCGTTCGCGCTACCGTTGATCGGGTCGGGCGTCGCCCTGCTCCCGATCATCATGGGCGTGACGTCGTACTTCCAGTCCAAGGCCACGATGGTGGACCCGAACCAGAAGATGATGGTCACGATGATGCCGATCATGATGACGTTCATCTTCTTCACCATGCCGTCCGGCCTCGTTCTGTACTGGCTCACGAGCAACCTCTTCACCATCGGACAGAAGTTCCTCATGAAACCGTCCGCGGTGGCCACGGCCGTGGTGGAGGAAGCGGACACAGACAGCCACGGCAAGGGTGGCGGCCGGAAATCCGGAACGAAACGGAAGGCGGGCCGCGGAGCGGGAGCGACAAGAGCCGGCGCCAAAAGCAAATGAGCGCCGACACCGTGGCGGCCATCGCCACCGCGCTCGGCGAGAGCGGGCTCGGGGTGGTCCGCGTGAGCGGCCCCGACGCCGTTCCGCTCGTGGGGAAGCTCGCAAAGACCCGCCCGCCGCTCGAAGAGGCACCGACCCATACCGTCCGCCACGTCTGGCTGCGTGACGAGCAGGACCGAGTACTCGACGAAGTGCTCGTGACCGTGATGCGTGGGCCGCGCACGTTCACGGGCGAAGATGTCGTCGAGATCGGTGTTCACGGAGGAACGATCCCCGCTCGCCGCGTGTTGCGCGCGACGCTGCGCGCCGGTGCGCGCTTGGCGGAGCGCGGCGAGTTCACCAAGCGCGCATTCTTGAACGGCCGCCTCGATCTCTCGCAGGCGGAAGCGGTGGCGGATGTCGTGTCGGCGCGCACGGAACGCTGCGCCGACGTCGCGCTGGCGGCGCTCGCCGGAAGACTGGGGAAGCGAACAGAGGGAATCGAAGGGCGCCTGCTGGATCTTCTGGCGCGGCTCGAGGTCAATCTCGACTTCAACGAGGACGTGACGGCGGTGAGCCGCGACGAGATCGCAGCGACGCTCGACGAGTGTCGCGACGATTTGCTCGAGCTCGAAGCGCGAGCGCCGTGGGGGCGCCGGCTGCGGGAGGGCGCGACCGTCGCGCTCGTGGGGCGCCCGAATGTCGGAAAGTCGAGCCTGTTCAACGTGCTCCTCGAGGACGACCGGGCGCTCGTAAGCGAGGTGCCCGGGACGACGCGCGATTACCTGGAAGCGTGGATCGATGTGGGAGGCGTTCCCGTGCGGCTCATTGATACGGCGGGGGCGCGCGAAGCGGGCGGGAGCCTGGAAGCGGAAGGAGTGCGACGCGCGGCCAAGCTCGAGGCCGAGGCGGACCTTTGCATCGTCGTTCTGGACGGCGCTGACGGGATCCGAACCGAAGACGAGCGCGTGCTCGCGCGCACGGCGGAGAGCGCCCGGCTGGTCGTGCGAAACAAGACGGACCTGGCGCCGGTGAAGATGAACGGGAGCACAGGGTCGCTGGCCGTCGTGTGCGAAGCCGCACTCGAAACGTCGGCCACGACCGGTGAAGGGGTCGTGTCGTTACGAGAAGCGATCGCGGATCGGCTGCTGAGCGGGGTGGGCCGCGAACCGGGCGAAGAAGTGCTGCCGAGCGAGCGACACGAGGATGCGATCCGGCGCGCGCTGAGTTCTATCAGAGCGGCCCGCGGAACCTGGGACGCGGGATGGACCGAGGAGATGCTCGCGGGGGACGTGCGCGACGCGGCGATGGCGCTCGGCGAGATCACGGGGAAGACCGTGAGCGAGGACGTCCTGAACCGGATCTTCTCGAAGTTCTGTATCGGGAAGTGAGGAGACCGAGAAGTGAGTTCGTCGAGAGCGGTGGACATCGTCGTGGTCGGAGCGGGGCACGCCGGAATCGAGGCGAGCTTGGCCGCGGCCCGGAGCGGATGCCGCATCGCGATGGTGACGCTCGAGCGGACGAGTGTCGGTCGCATGTCGTGCAACCCGGCGATCGGTGGCGTCGCGAAGGGCCACTTGGTGCGCGAGATCGATGCGCTGGGCGGTCAGATGGGGCGCGCCATCGACGAGGCGGGTGTCCAGTATCGGATGCTGAACACAGGCAAAGGTCCCGCCGTGTGGGGTCCCCGCGCCCAGGCGGACCGTGAGCTTTACGGGCGAGTGATGTGCCGCGTCGTGGGAGACGAGCCCGGCATCGAGATCATCGAGGGGGAAGTGGGCGAGCTGCTCGCGCGCGACGGCGTCGTTCGCGGCGTGCGGCTGACGGACGGTCGCACGATCGGGTCGTTCGCCGTGATCCTCGCAACCGGGACGTTTCTCGGCGGTCAGATGTTCGTCGGGGATCGGACGATGGTCGGCGGGCGACGGGGGGAGCCGGCCGCGACGAGGCTCACTCGCAGCCTGACCGCGCTGGGCCTGCGAGTGGGGCGCCTGAAGACGGGGACGCCCCCGCGGATCTTGCGCGGCGACCTCGAACTTGCGCAGCTCGAGCGACAGCCCGGCGATCGGGACCCGCGGCCGTTCTCACACTTCGGCGTCGCGCCACCCGATCGACCCCAGCTGGAATGCTATCTCACGCGGACGACGCCGGAGACACACGCCATCGTGCGCGAGAGCCTCGAGCTGTCCCCCCTTTACACCGGGAAGGTCCGCGGAACCGGACCGCGATACTGTCCTTCACTCGAGGACAAAGTCGTCCGCTTCCCCGACGTGGGCGGTCATCTCTTGTTTCTCGAGCCGGAGGGTTGGGACACCGACGAGATCTACGTCAACGGTCTGTCCATGTCCTTGCCGGTCGCGGTCCAGACCCGGGTCCTCCGAACGATTCCGGGAATCCGCGGTGACGTCGTGCCGCATCGACCGGGTTACGCAGTCGAGTACGACTTCGTGGATCCCACGGAGCTCGATCGCACGCTTCGGTGCCGCGGGGTGCCGGGCCTGTACTTGGCGGGGCAGATCAACGGCACCACCGGTTACGAAGAGGCGGCGGCGCAAGGGCTGGTAGCGGGTGTCAACGCGGCCAGACAGCTGGCCGGCAGGGCCCCGTGGATCCTGGGGCGAGACGAGTCGTACATCGGTGTCCTGGTCGACGACCTCGTGACAAAGGGCACGGACGAACCATACCGGATGTTCACATCTCGGGCGGAGTACCGTCTCCACCTGCGGCAGGACAACGCCGACGAGCGGATGCTTCGGCACGCCCGGGAACTGGGACTTCTCTCTCTCGCGGACCTCGCGTGGCTGGAGCGCCGAGTCCAGCGGGCCGACGAGCTCGAAGGGCGGTTGCACCGCGAGAAGACCGGAGGTGTCGCCCTGGCAGACCTGCTGGTGCGCCCAGAAACGACCCTGGCGGCCTGGGCAGACAGCCTCACCTTTCTGGGGGTGTATTCACCCGAAGAGCGCGAGAAGGTCGAGATTCGGCTGAAATATCGCGGCTACCTCCAGCGAGAGAAGAATCGGATTCGCCGATTCCGAGATCTCGAGGGAGTGCGCATCCCGGAGAGACTCGACTTCGCTGAGATCCGGGGCATGTCGATGGAGGGGCGGGAGAAGCTGGCGCGGATCCGCCCCGAGACCGTCGGGCAGGCGTCGAGGATCTCGGGCGTCTCCCCAGCTGATGTCTCGGTTCTGCTCGTCGCGCTCCGGAAGAAGGCCGGTTGATCCAGGAGGGTCAGGTCCGAGGTGTGCTCGGCACGGTCGTTGACCGCGAAGGCGGTGGTCCGGACGGCTGGGAGCGACGCGTTGCACTCTTCGTCAACCTTCTGGTGCAGTGGAATCAACGCATCAACCTCGTTTCTCGGACGACCGTGGACCAGGTGCTCACGGCACACGTGCTTCCGAGCCTGGCGCCCCTCCCCCTCGTCGCCCCCGACCGAGATCTGCGAGTGCTGGACATCGGCAGCGGGGGTGGCTTTCCGGGGATCCCTCTGCGAATCCTCAGACCGCGGGTTCGGCTCGACCTTGTCGAGGCAACCCGGAAGAAGTGTCTGTTCCTGGAGCAGTGTGTGGCGGAACTAAACCTGGAAGGAACCGCCGTGCACTGGTGTCGGATCGAGACGCCCGTGCCGGAGCTCCGCGCTCGCGCTCCGTTCGACCTGGCGTTTGCGAGGGCCGTCGGCGGGGAACCCGGAGTAGTCAGGGGGGTGCGGGGATTGCTGCGGTCCACCGGCGAGGCCTGGACCTTCGTGGCTCCCCTGTCCGCCGGCGCGGAACACGTCTGGGCCGATCCGAACGGTCGGATGATCACGGCACTGCGGCGGCTCGTCTGACGAGAAGTGTTTCACGTGAAACAATCGGACGGGACCCCTCGCCACAGGCCATCCGCCATCGGCCACGGGCGGCCCGGCCCCAGCAGCAGGTGTTTCACGTGAAACAACTGGAATAGGGTCCTCCCAGGCGGCTCCCGCCGCGGCTAGTGTTTCACGTGAAACAATTTGGGGGCGGCGCCCGGGGAGAGAGCTCCCTCTGTGACCAGTGTTTCACGTGAAACAATTCAGGGGCGGCGCCCGGGGAGGGAGAGCTCCCACTGTGATCAGTGTTTCACGTGAAAC